>CAZUBO010000001.1:0-70701 GCA_964618955.1 uncultured Candidatus Saccharibacteria bacterium
TTACGAGCTTCAACAGTAGACATAATATATTTTAATTAGTAGTTGAATCTTCTGGCTCTGAAGGTTTTTCTTCAGAAACTTCAGGAGAAACTTCAACTGGTTTATTTATTTCGGGATTAATTTCTAACATGGTTTTGTAGACGGTACCTAAAACACCGTTGATAAAACTAAAAGAGTGTTCCCCACCAAAATTCTTAGCAAGTTCAACGGATTCGTTGATTGCTACTTTTGGAGGAACATCCCCGGTCTTATCAAAAAGTAATTCATAAAGACCAAGACGCAAAACATTACGATCAACTAAGTTGATTTGAGATATTGGTCTCTCAACGGCAGACTTTTGAATTACTTCATCTAGCTTATCTTTGTTTTCAATGATTTTTAAAACTAAAGTTTTTGGAAATTCTTTATCAGAAAGATCGTTACCGAAATTCTCGATATTACGATCGATAATTTCGTTAATATCTTTTTCGTGATTTCAAATCTCTCATTCATAAAGAGACTGAAGAACAATCATGCGACTAAAATGACGTGATGCCATAAACAATGTTTAATATTTGTTAAAAAAATGTATAAACTAATTTAAATAGCTAACCAAATAAAAAATGATTAGCTGTTTAAATTATTTATTGTTTGATTTCTTTTGCTTTTGCTTTCTTTTCTTTCTTGTTCAAACCTTTGAGAACATCAACAATCATTTTGCCTTTGTAGGTTCCACAATTCTTGCAGACGCAGTTAGGTAAAATTTTATCTTTACATTTTGGACAAATGATAAGATTAACTTTCTCTAAGGCGTGATGGGAACGACGATTATTGGTTCGGGTCTTGGTATGATGACGTGCTGGTAAAGCCATAATATATAATTTAAGAGTTCTTTTAATTGATACTAGTATTATATCATAAATATTGGGGTTTTGCAATAGGAGTCCAAAATGTGTTTGAACTTGCATATATTCCTCCTTAAAATACGCAAAAGGGACTGTGTTAAAACAGCCCCCAAGCCTTGACTTATTTAACCATTTCTGGTTAATGCTATTATAGCATATTAAATATATAGATGTCAATATCTCTTTGTGGAAAACTTCGATTATTATTTTAACGAATTTCTTTCTTTCAACAAATAAAATTCTTGATTTTTCTGATATCAAAAACTTTAACTTTTGTTTCTGTTAATTCCGGCCCTACTCTTCTAGCAATAGTAAATATCATTACTTTTTTATTCGCATTTAAAAGACTTTGTATTGTAAACGCAAAATCACTATCCCCGCTTCACAAAATGAAATTATTAATTTTTGTATTATTCTTATCCGATAGCATGTCCATGCCAATTTCAACGTCGAAATTACATTTTTCATCTTCCAAATACATTATGCCTCTTTGATTTAAATCTTTTAATTCAAGATTAATCTTTTCGATGGTTTCCACTTTAAGCTTTGATCATAATGGTTTCTTAATAAAGCTTTTTATCAATTGAGTTGACGATAGATCGACGCTGGAGACATCGATCGATTTTTTAATAATTTTGACTGGCTTAGTAGTAACGTCGTATTTATTATCTTTTAAACTTTGAATCATCTCTTTAGACATTGTACTATTTTCTAGGGTTCCATAATAAATTTTAACGTCCTTAACCGTATCGAAAGAATCTAAGAATTGTTTTAATCTTTTAACGCAAATATGTCAGCCTAACTTATCTTGCCAATGTATAACATTGGCAAAATCTATATATATAAAAGTATCTTCGTTAAAAATATGTTCAAGCTCTTTTATAACCTTGCTATATTTGCTTGATAAATTTTTTATTCTATCTGTTTTTGGTACAAACATTTTTGAAGTTTAAATATTATTCACCAGTCTTAGGGAATCGAATGATTAGAATACCTTTATCATCAAAATTAGCGGTAGCATTGTCAGTATCGATATTTGGTGGTAAAACACAGGTTTTGGAGAAATTACCTCAATAACACTCGTGTTTGATATAGTCATCACTGGCAACTATCTCAGGCTCTTTACGTTCGCCTCGGATCGAAACCATATCGTTATTAATCGAAATATCAATTTCATTCTGATCTACGCCAGCAATAACTGTACGCAACACGATTTCATCATCGGTCTCGTAAAGGTCTACTGGGAGACGTCCCTCTTCAGGACATTGGGGAAGTTGTTTATCGTTCATGATTGTATGTTTATTTTATTAAATTGTTTTTTTAAAATTAAAATGTAAATCTTCGACAACATCAAAAAGTCAAAGGAGAATAGAAGCACCGATAAAGACACCAATAAAGAGAATTAAAACAGCAAAAATACCATAGGTGAAGATCAGAGTATTAAACATCGTATGAAAGAGAATGCTGAGGATAAAGCCTAATAAGAGTAAATAATGTCTTTTGGTTTTAATTTGTAAACTTCAGAAAAATCCAATAACTCCAGAACAGATAATGTGTAATAAGTTAGCTCCTAAGAATCTAGCAGTTAGAGTTTGCATTGGAATTAGAATAGTATTTAGTTGGCGAAAGATTGAAAAGTAATTTTCAACGGCTGAGAATCCAATAGCAGCTATTATCATATAGATCATTGAATCAATAGCTTCGTCCAAGTGCTTGTTCTTTCTCAAGGTAAAATAGATCACAGCAAATTTTATGGTTTCTTCAACAAATGCAACTAACAAAAAAGCATAAAAATTATCATGATTTTTTATGACACTATAAATATTAGGAAGATTTATTTTCGTAAAAGTACTAATCAAGCTTTGCAAAATCAAAACAATGATTGTAGCCAAAACCCCCATTAAAAAAGCATGAATGATAATATGAGTTGGTTCAGGCTTTTTCCAATCTCTGAAAAGAAAAAACAATAGCCAAATGGTTAAAGGTACCATTCCCAAAATGAATGGTAAAAAGTATAGTTTAAAAATTTCGAAAGCAGATAATCACATTATTAATGTTTTAAATTATATACTAAGTATATATAAAAAAGAAGAAATAGTCAATACGAAATTAAAAAACAAGACACTTTTAAATGTCTTGTTCTTTAATTACAGTTTTTCAATCATTAACAGTCCTTTTCTATTTGGCAACAAGCTTCAAATGTATTCAGTAATAAATGGAATAAACGGATGAAGCATTTTGAGATTGTTTTCTAAGATGGTTGATAAGACGTATTGAGCTTGAGATTTTAATTTTTCATCTTTGACGTCATCTTTCAAATCTTCAATGATTTTATCAGCAAAGGTGAATCAGAAATACTTATATAGTAGAGTGCTGGCGTTGGTAATGTCCATCTTATCAAAATATTTTTTATACTTTTTGACGATTTCGATATTTTGATCAAGGTATTTTTGATATTTTGCATCTAAAGTTTCTGGCTTTTGATGATTGAAATCTTCAATATTCATCATGACAAATTTCGAAGCATTTCAAACTTTGTTGACGAAATTTCGAGCACCGATAGCCTTGTCGTCTGAAAATACCAAATCATCACCAACTTTATTGCCATAAAGTATGGCTCAACGAAGAACATCAGCCCCATATTGATCACAAATAGTAATTGGATCTATAGAATTATTTTTTGACTTGGACATCTTCTGGTGATTCTTATCTCTAACTAAGCCATGGAACAAAACTTTAGAGAATGGAACTTTGTTAGTTTTATACAGACTCATCATAATCATACGAGCAACCCAGAAAAATATAATATCATAAGCAGTTTCCATTATGGTAGTTGGAAAGTAGGTTGCAAAGTCTTCGGGCTTATTAGCTTTTAATGTTGCGAATGGTCATTGGCTTGAAGAGAATCAAGTATCAAAGACATCAGAATCTTGAATTCAACCTTCGCCAGGACATTCTTTTTGGATTTTTATTTCTTCGTTTTTAAATCAAGCTGGGATTGGAATACCTCAGTAGATTTGACGAGAGATATTTCAATCTTTTAACTCTTTCATTCAATGAAAAAATGTTTTTTCAAATCTCTTAGGAGTGAATTGAACTTCTCCTTTTTTGACAGCATCAACCGCTAAGTCTCTTAGGGATTTCTTGGTATTTTTGATTGGATCAGTCATAGAGACAAATCATTGAGGAATAACTAATGGCTCTATAGGAGTATTGCATTTATAGCAAACAGATACATTATGTTTGTAGGGTTCTTGTTTAATGAAGGTACCATTCTCAGTCATGATTTTGATACTTTCCTCTCTAGCGACTTTTGGTTTTAAACCAGCTAGTGGGCCAGCATTTTGATTTAATTTACCATCTAAATCTATAATTTGTAAGAATCCGAGATTATGTTTTTTGCCAATCTCAAAATCAACAGGATCATGACTTGGAGTTACTTTTAAAGCACCGGTTCCAAATTCGATATCAACTGATTCATCAGGTACAACGATAATTTCTCTTCTAGTTATTGGTTCAATAACTTTTTTGCCAATTCAAGATTTGTATCTTTGATCTTTAGGATTAACAGCTACAGCTAAGTCACCAGGAATAGTTTCTGGACGAGTAGTAGCTACAGTTAGGAATTCATTACTATCAGTTGATTGATATTTGATATAGTATAGGAAGCTATCTTCTTCTATATATTGGGTTTCGAGATCAGATAAGGCAGTACGATGTTTAGGACAGTAGTTAACTATTCGATTGCCTCTATAGATCAGGCCATCTTGATACATTTGATTGAATGTATCGTAAACTGTATCAATGATTTTGGAATCCAATGTAAAAGTCTCACAAGATCAGTCACACGAGCTACCAAGACGTTTAATTTGAACGTTCATATTCTTTCGATTCTGTTGGGTGAAATCTCAAACTTCTTTGTAGAATTCATCTCTGGTCATTTGAAAACGAGATCGTTCTTCTTTTTCAAGTTTCTTTTCATATACTACTTGAGTCTCAAAGCCAGCATGGTCAGATCCAGGAAGCCATAAGGTCTTCTTCCCTTGCATACGATTGTATCTAACCAAAGCATCTTCAATGCTCATAACTAAGCCATGACCAAGATGCAAACTACCGTTAGCATTAGTTGGTGGCATGATAATGCAAAAAGGTTCGGTATTTTCTTTTGGTAAATTATCGGGATTAAAAAACCCTGACTTTTCTCAAGTCTGATAAATACTTTCTTCGGTCTCTTTGTGATTGTAATTTTTTGGTAAATCCATATTTTTGGTTGAAAACTTTAATTACGATATTATACCATAAAAAAAGAAAATGTAAATAAAAGAAAAAAGGACTTGTTTTTTCGTAAAATCCTTTTTCTTATAGGGTAATAGTTTCGATTTTTTCTAAAAGTTTTGATTCGAATTCTTCTATATTAATCTCTTGCTCAACTTTTTGAATTTTTCATAAGGCTGTTTGAGCATTAGGATGTTTAGGAGTAAAGAGCGTACAAGTATCTTCTTGAGGTTCGTTAGAGATATCAATAGTTCCTATCTTTTCAGCAATCTTAATGATCTCGTCTTTATTATATGCAATCAAAGGACGAATTGACAGGATCTTTAAAGCTTCGTTGATAACTGCTAGGTTATCAAGAGTTTGAGAAGATACTTGGGATAGCGATTCCCCTGTTGTAATAGCTTTACATTTTAAATCTCTAGCTATTTTAGAAGCTAGACGCATCATTGATCTTCTATATAGTATGATGCGAAGGCTTGGATCAGAACTAACTTTGATGTAGTTTTGAATTTCTGCAAAGGGAAACAAAATTAATTTAATTTCATTTTGATATTTTTTGAACTTTAAAAGAATTTCTTTGACTTTTTCAATACTAGCTTTTGAAACATACGGGAAGCTATGAAAATGAAGATAAGTATTATAGCAACCACGTTTTAAAGTTAAAAAACTAGCAACGGGAGAATCAATGCCACCAGAGATTAAAACTAGATTACGGCCACTGGCACCAACTGGCAAACCCGATAGTCCCAATTGTTTTTCAGTAAAAATACAAGTTGATTTTTCACGAGCTTCTATATATATGGTTTTGGAAGGATTAGATAGATCAACTTTGTTTGGGAAAAGCTCAGCAAGTTGAATTTCTAAATCTTTAGTGTGATAAGGAACATTAATACATTTGGCTTTTATTTTGAAAGTATCAGATGGTAAAATATATTTTGAATAATTTTGTTTTACAAAATCAAAAATTTCATTTTGATCAACAGTTGGAATGATAAAAGCAAAAGAAAAAGAATCAATACCAAAAGTATTACTTAAAATAGTTTCAATTGCAGGAATATCTTTATCGTCGAATTTACTCAAAAAAATACGGCTATTAGTAATATTAATTAAGCCGGTAATATTATTCAAACTCAATTGATTGTATATATTTTGTTTTAAGATCTTTAAAAACATCTTGGCAACACCATGAGATTTTAAAAAGATTTCATTAAAACGAATTAAAAATATTTTTTCCATTAAAGAATTAGTTAGATATATTGTTAAAAAGTCGTGTTAACGACTTTTGGTAGTAGCCCTAAGGAGAATCGAACTCCTATTACCAGATTGAAAATCTGATGTCCTAACCATTAGACGATAGGGCCAGAAAATAAATTAAATCTCAAAAGTATTACTTTAAAGATTTTGGTGTAAAAAGACGAATTGGGGGCAAGATAACTATCCTTTTTCTTTTTGAAAGAAGAAAAAAGCTGAAAGTTGACTTTTGAAAGATGTAAGGACGTTTCTATTGCTTTTGACATTAATATCTTAGCATATTTTCTGAAAAAATCAACACAAAAGATTGATATTGTAATTTAAAGGTTTTTACGATATACTAGGAGTAAATAAAACAAATAAAAATTATGAAAATTTTAGCAATTGAAACTTCATGTGATGATACAGCTCTAGCAATTGTAGAATGTAATATGGATTTTCAAAACCTACAAACAAAATTATTGGCTAATGTTATCTCTAGCCAAACAAAACTTCATGCTAAGACCGGAGGGATTATTCCTAATTTAGCTGCCAGAGAGCATGAGAAGAATTTAATACCAGTTTTAAAAGAAGCTTTAAAACAGGCTAAGATTAAAATGAAAGAAATTAATAAAGAGATTGATCTAATAACTGTTACTAAAGGTCCGGGATTACAACCTTCGTTATTAATGGGACTGAACTTTGCAAAAACTTTATCCTATATAATTGAAAAACCAATAGTTGGAACCAATCATTTATTAGGTCATATTTTTTCAAATTTTATTAAGAATGATGGAACTTTTGAAAACAAAATTAAATTACCAGCAATTTGTTTATTAGTATCCGGTGGACACACTCAACTTTACAAAATTCAAAACTGAGATGAGATAGAATTGGTTGGTGAGACGGTTGATGATGCTAGCGGAGAATGCTTTGATAAGATTGCAAAGATTTTAAAACTTGGTTACCCGGGCGGAGTATTTGTTTCAAAGACTAGCGAACAATATAAAATAAAAAACAAGAATTCAAAATTAGAATTTAATTTACCTAAGCCTTTAATAAATTCAAAAGATTATAATTTTAGTTTTTCAGGATTAAAAACTGCGGTATTATACTTAGTTCAAAGATTGAAAAAAGAAAAGAAATACAATAAAAGAATAATGGAACAAATTTGTTTTGAAACTGAAGAAGTAATTACCGAAGTTTTAACACATAAGACAATAAAATTAGCCAAAGAATCAAATGCTAAAACTATTATGATAGCTGGTGGTGTATCAGCTAACAAAAGATTACGGTCAAAGTTCCTTGAAAAGATTGATAATGAATTTGACTTTATCTGTCCAGATAGACTAATGTCGACAGATAATGGAGCGATGATTGCTATTGCTGGATATTATGAATATTTAAAGGGATTTAAAGACGATTGTTTAACAGTAGAAGTCAATCCCAATTTAACAATAAATAAACAATAAATATGGAAACAATAAATATTGATGATTTTGGGAAAATCGAAATCAAGATTGGCAAGATTCTTGAAGCCGAGAAGCTAGCTGAAAGCAATAAACTTCTAAAATTAAAAGTTGATTTTGGGAATGAGGATATAAGACAGGTGCTATCAGGAATTGCCAAATACTATAATGCTGAAGATATTATTAACAAAGAATTTGCTTTTGTAACGAACTTAGAGCCTAGAAAAATGCTAGAATACGAAAGCCAAGCAATGATACTAGCATGTCATGATGAAAGTATTGATATGGTGAGCGTGTTGATACCAGACAAAGAAGTCCAAGCTGGATCAAAAGTTAATTAGAAAACACCGCCTTAAATGGCGGTGTTTCTTTTAATTAAATCTTTGTTTGATAATTTCAACGATCTGTTGATGAATTTGTTCGGGAGTTTGTAAAGCGTCAATTGCAACTCAACGATCTTTGTATTTGTCAGCTAAGTATTGATAACCGTTATATGCACGTTGATAGAACCCTAAATCTTTTTGATCAAAGTGATTGGCTTTTTCATTAAAACGATTTGGTAATCGTTTATTTAATTCATCCATATACTTATCCATTTTGATATCAAGAAAAATGAATAGATCAGGAATAATATCACGCATAGCGAGAAAGCAAGAATCTTCAATACGTTTAAGATCTTGTTCAAAAGCAAAACATTGATATACAATAGTAGTAGTTCAGGCTCGATCTTGAATTAAGAAGATATCATTCTCTTGGTTGGGTACAATTATCTTCTCATAGATATCTGATCTACAGGCATTGAACATTAGAGATTGAGTTATGGGGTCGATAGGTTCATCATTAAATAGCAATATCTCGCGAAGTTTTTGACCAAGCTTTGTTTGGCCAGGTTCTTTAACAACCATAAATTCCAAATTGTTTTTAGTAAAGTATTCTTTTAACATTTCTATTTGAGTACTTTTACCGCAACATTCCATTCCCTCCAAGAGTATATGTTTGATTTTTTTCATGATTAGAAATTTAATTTTATTATTCTATAGAATCAGCTTGAAATCTCAAAACTTCATAAGGGACTTTTAGTTCAAAGTCGCCAGCATAGTAAGGAGCTATTTGGTATTCATTGAAATAGAAGATGACAGAATCTTTTGATAAGCAAAAGGTTTTGTAATTATCTTCTTTAGGTTCAAACCCTTCTTCAAATAATTTAAATTCTAATTTTTGATTTTTAAAATATTCTAAAGCAAATTTTGATAAATCATTTAAAGCGTCAGGCGAAATTATAATCTTATCAAAAGTAATCTCAGAATTAGTTTGTAAATCAAAATTTTTAGTAAAGATTAGGTGGCTAGGATGAGCCCCGCCAGTATAATCTTCGCTAGCAAATCGCAAACTTAAAACACTATCTTGATTGGAAATTACGCTATAACTAATGAATAAAGTCATAGGCGCACTATTAGGTGAAGGCTCGGCGGTGGCTTCTTTGAATTTATCAACTTTCTCTTGAATTAAATTCTTAATAACTTCATTGATAACGGGGTTGCTAATTTTTGGATAAACTACATCAAGAGAATAATTATCTTTTTGTTCTTTAATAACTTCATCAGTAATTACAACTTTATCAGTAGGAATAGTAGTTGTTGTGGTGGTAGTGACTACAGCTAATTTTTTTGTTGATTGGGTTTTTATAATATACCCTCCCAAACAAACAATGCCGATTAAAAACAAAAACAAAAAGAATTTTTTCATAGATATAAGTTTAAAAAATTAATTAAAAAGATTCATTAAAGACATCTAAAATAAATTCTGAATTTTCTTCTGATTCGATATGTCCTTTGTCACCTATTTGAAAGATTTGAACATCTAGATTTTTTAAAAACAAATCTTCATTTTCTTTAATGACATACGGATCGTCGTTCGAAAAGATACAGGAAATATTATCAGTATGCTTCTTGACTAAGTCATAATTAATTGGAGTAGTTAGTCAAGGCTTAGCAATTTCTAATTCTTCATCACCCAAGCTACCGATAGTTAATCAACCAGCAACAAATAGCGCTCCGCCAATTTTTGTTTCTTTTTCCAATCTTTCTAAATATCTGAGAACAGTTTGGCAACCAATACTATGGGCAATAAAATATGTATTTTCGTTAATTTCATTTTTAATTACTTCTTGCAATTTACCTACCCAAGATTCAATAGTTGGATTTTCGGTGTCAGGCATATCTAAAGATATAACATTACAATTTTGTTTTTCTAATTCAAATTTTAGATTAGGTATTCAATAAGATTTAGAATTGAATCCCCAACCATGAATAATATATACTGTTTTTTTCATATTTATATATTAATTCTTAATACTAAAAGAATAACAAAAAATATCAAAGTTTACAAGTGCAATTTAAAAAGACGAAAAGTTATTTTCGTCTTTCTATTGGGGCGGCTGATGGGATTCGAACCCACGACTTCCTGATCCACAGACAGGCGCTCTACCGCTGAACTACAGCCGCCATAATTGTATTTACAGAATACCAAATTTTTCTTGAAAAAGCAATGATATATATAGTAGTCTAACAACAAATCCCGGTAGTAAAGGAATTTACCACCGGGAGATGTTTGTTAAAATAATTAGTCTTTTAAGCTATTGATCTTCTTTTGAATTTGTTTCTCTTCTAGATCTTTTAAGAATTTCTTACCTTTTTCATTTTTGGTAACAAAAGCTCAAGTTGATCCAGTGATTAAAATGCTAAGACCAGTTACTAATATACCAGTCTCCATAGGGCCAGTAGATATTGTGGAAGCACCTAAAACAGAGGTATAGGTAATACTAGCGCTATCGCTTACAGTACTAATACCATCAGCTTCAGTCTCAGCAGTATTGGTTATAGTATAGTAAGTTCCAGCTTGGTTAGCAATAGCTTGGAAAGTAATAATCTTTTTGTCTCCAGGTCTTAAAACACCAAGATTCAAACCTGTTGTTGCGATACCATCAACGTTAGCTATGTTATCAATCTTAGTGGTATTGATATAGTAGCTTAATGGAGCTGGTAATCTATCGATAACAGCAGTATTGTTGGCGTATCTGGAACTATGAATATTAGATACTAATAGATAGAATTCAATAACATCACCTTTCTTAGCCCTAATAACCTTAGAGTAAGTTGAATCACCATTAGATAAGTTTCTACCTAACTTGGTAATTGTTAAGACTTTATCAGTTTGTTGGTCTAGAACGTTTAAGACTACGGAGTCAGAAACTGTTGAACCATTAGTACCAGTACAAGTTATAGTATAAGTAGTAGTACTTGATGGAGCTGTAGTTTCATTGCCATAAGTTGATTTAGAACCACTTCAACCATTGGTTGCATAACAGGAGTTAATGCTATTTGAAGTTCAGGATAGAACAGCTGTTTGGCCTTTATATATAGTAGAAGGATAGACAGACAAATCTACTGAAGGATTAGCGTCTCTAACTGTAACAACAACAGTATCAGTGGCAGAATTGTTTTCATTATAACAAGTAATAGTATAAGTAGTAGTATTATATGGGTTTACAGTTTCACTGCCATTGATTGGCTTTGAACCACTTCAACCATTTAAAGCTACACAATAAGTTGCATTTTGAGAAGTTCAAGATAGAACTGCTGTTTGACCACGATCAATGATTGATGGGCTAACATTTAAATCAACCGTAACTGTTTTCAAAGCACAAGCATTATTACAAGTAGCTAAATCAGTATATTGACCAGAGATGTCTAAAACACATTGGCCAGTTGATTTATTACAGGTATATTTAGTGGCTGGTTTTTGACAGCCATAAAAACATTCAGTGTAAGATGTGTATTGACCAGTATTAGATACTGTACAAGCAAAAGTTGATAAGTTACATTCATATCTTGGAGTTGGATTTGTGGCTTGGCAGTCAGCAGCACAAGCATTATATGAATTAAATTCTCCAGTACTGGAAACGTTACAACTTGAAGTTGAACGATTACAAGTATACTTAGAATTATTTGCTGGTGCTTGGCAAACTTGAGAACAATCAGAATATGAATTATATTCTCCATTTGAAGAAGCTGAACAACTATAGGTTGAAGTATTACAAGTAAATCTTGTAGGACGTTGTGGTGGCTGACAAGCAGACTCACAGTCTCCATAAGAACTATATTCTCCGGAAGCAGATGCCGAACAACTGTAGGTAGAATAGTTACAAGCAAATCTTGTAGGTCTTGGTCCTGGTTGGCAAGCATTAGCACAATCGGTATAGTTTGTAAACTCACCACTTGGAGATACTGAACAACTATAGGTTGAATAGTTACAAGCAAATCTTGGAGGTTGTGGAGTAGTTACACAGCCATTTTTACAAGCAGTTAAATTAGAATATTCACCAATACTAGAGACTACGCATCTCATAGCTGGTCTTTCACAATCATATCTCTTGACTGGATCAGGAATCTCATCCTTAGGATCAACAACAATAGAACATGAAGCGGATTTAGTAGCATTCTTATCATCAGTTACAGAAACATTAAATGTTTTTGTTCCAGAAGTTGTAAATGTTTTGTAAACAGTCTTAGAAGAACCATAGATATCACCACTTCAGATATAGGTATAAGGAGTCGTTCCACCAGAAACTTCAGCATAGACTTTTACTTCTTCGCCTACTTTACCTCTTGAAGGAGTAGTATAACAAGCTACAGTAATTGGGGTAGCTTCTTCCTCGACTGTAAAAGCACGAGTATTGCTAACACCAATAGTTGGATTATTAGTATAGTTACCATTCTTGGTTTCAGCATAAACTCAAACTTTACAATATTTGTAATTAGATACTCAAGTAGGAATACTTCATCTAATACTAGTAGTAGAACTTGAAGTTCAACCAATCTCATTATCATCGTTAGACATAGAAACTGAATTACTACAACCAAATCTTACTAAGTAAGCTCCAGGAGTAGCACCAGATTTTTCTCAAGTGACAGTAACAGTCTTGCCAGGAACTACATATCCCCCTTTAACGGGAGTAGTTCTAGCACTGGAACTGGTATCAGAATCAGTATAGCCATTAACGGTAATAGAATTAATAAAAGCAGTACAAGATCCAGTATTGTATGGATAAATATCTGGACAAGCACTAGCATTACCATTTTTATCAGCAATAGTTAAGGCATCAGCAGAATTTCTACTAATGAAAGAAACGGCGCTGATAACAACGACCAAAAGAATAAATAATTTTTGATAAATATTTAAGTTTTTCATAGTATATTTTTTATTCTTGGTAGTAAAACCAAGAATGCTTGTTAATTTGTTATGAATTTATTATATCATTTTTATATATATTTGTCAATTGATACGATTTATTAATAAAAGTTGTTTTCGACCAAAAAACAACTTAAATCAGTATCAATTTCTATGATTTTTATATACTAATATTATAACATTAAATACTGTTTTTGTCAATAGATAACGAATTATCTGTGGATAACTAAAAAGAGGCTAAAAAGATTACCTTATGCCTCCTTCTATATATAGTATATAAAAATGGCAAATTAATATTTGATATATAATTCATTACGTCGACAAAATGCTGGCAATAATTCTTTTAAAACTGGATAAGTAAGCTGGGATTTATATCCAAAAATAGTCTTACATTTTAAATCTTCTTCGTCAGTAGTTAAAATTAGTTTTTGCCACTTCTAATTAAAACTAAGCAATGATAGTGGCGGAGTTAAATAACTATTTTTTAAATATTTCATTGGCCGAGGGTAATAACTATAATGTACTAAATAGGAATAATTTTTAATATTAGTTTGGCGATTTAAAATATTCAAAACCACCTGCCCGATTATACGGTGATCAATATGATGATCAAACACACTTGGATAAATTATGTAATTAGGACGAATGCCATAAAAAATATCTATAAAATCTTTTTCAATAACATCAGACCCTATAGTTGAAAGTTTTTTATTTGGCAAATTTAATAAGAAAACATTTTGAGCATTAATTTTATAATTATTAATACTATTAAAAAATTCAATGTATCTTTTATTTTTTATTTTTCTATAATTGCTATCAGTAACAAGAATGATATATACCTTAGCTTGGTTTTTGATAGCCCGTTGAATTAGACCACCAGTAGCTAACGTTTCATCATCAGAATGAGGAGCAATGAAAACAACTTTTTCATCTTTTTGAGGAATATCAATATCACTTAGGATTGATATGGATTTTTGAGGTAAAACTTGAGTTTGTTGCAAAAAAGAAAAAATTAAAAATATTATTAATATAACAAAAACAATTAAGAATTTCTTCTTTTGAATAATAACCAATCTATCATTGGGATCAAGTTTGTTTTTTATATAGTGTTTTATATTCATAGTATATTATTATAATGTGGAGATGCGGAGAATCGAACTCCGGACTGGTCATTGCGAACGACCTATTATACCACTTAATTACACCCCCCTCGCAATATGTTAATTATATCAGAGAAACGTTTTAATGTAAAATAAAAAAAACCTCCGACCTGCACGATCATATCAGGATTTTTTGTTAACAAGATTAAAGACATTTAATAAATCTTTTATCTTGTTCCTCGCATGTTCTTATCCACCCGAAGTCAATAATTCGCCTAACAATTAATTCTAATAATTTGTTATTGACCGATATATATCTCTTTGACAATGAACGTCCGCCAATTAATCTTTCAAGAGATATACTTGTCTTACTCGTCACCAGTTCTTTTTTCCTAAACGTAAATGTTAATCATATTCTTCTTAATAATATTTTGATCATTACTCTCCTCTATATTATAATAAGGCCTTAATGTTATGTTATATAACTTTACGGCGACAATTGCAAAAGCAATTATCGCCAATCAAAGATATGATTGCTTTGCAATCATATCTTTGATTTAAAAGTCTTCTCATTCATCACCGTGTCGCAAAATATTCAGAAACAAAAGTGCGTGACACTTTATATAGCGTGTCGCAAAATAATGCGTGACAAGTGAAAATGTCACGCGCGTGACACTTTGACTACGTTTTTCGACTTTTAAATATAAAATCACAGTGCGAAATGTCACGCGCGTGACATTTCAATAACTTTATTAGCTTGATCATATTGTAAATTGTCACGCGCGTGACAATTTGATATAACCTTTAATCCTTAATAATTAATAATTTACATTAGAATCAAAACAATAAACCATATAACAAGTTCAATCTTATTGAATTGTCACGCGCGTGACAATTCAATAATCTATTTTTATATGAATAATAAAGAAATGTCACGCGCGTGACATTTCACAAACATGATTTATTGGCGATATTGTAAAGTGTCACGCGCGTGACATTTAAAATGCCGTGTCGCAAAAGGAAATTAATTAATACGTTAATCATATAAAATAAAAAGGGGGGAACACTTTTTGTTTATCCTCCTTTTATATTTTATCTGATAGTATTGGTTACCATCAGAATGTATGTTACATACGCGAGCATAGCCACTACAACTATGCACACTACTGTGTTTATAAACTTTTCCATTCTTTTCTCCTTTTTTGAATAATTCTATTTGTAATTATAACATTATATAGCATATTTGTCAATATTGTGATTTTTGATATAATTAAATATACCCTATCGTTATTTTTTAAATTATTTGATATAATACCATTAATCAATAAATACAAAATATGAAAAACAAAATTCCAAAAGTTGTTGTGATCGGTGGTGGTACGGGGGTATTCAACACTTTGATGGCTTTAAAAGAATATCCAGTTGAATTGATAGCTATAGTGTCCATAGCTGATGATGGCGGATCATCTGGAGTATTACGTGAAGAGTTTGGTATATTGCCTCCGGGCGATATAAGAAGAGCGCTTGTTGCTTTAGCTCCGGAATCAGCTAAAAAATTAACTGAACTTTTTAATTATAGATTTGAGAATGGATCTGGGTTAAAAGGTCATAGTTTTGGAAATTTATTTATAACCGCATTGACCGAAATAACAAATGATTTTAATAAAGCAGTTAATGAGGCTGGAAAAATTTTAAATATCAAAGGAAAGGTAATTCCGGTTTCTTCATCTCAATGCAGATTGATTGCGGAATTACAAAACGGAATGTTTGTGTTTGGCGAAACTAATATTGATATACCAAAGAATAAAGAAAAAAATGTGGCGATTAAAAATATATTTTTAAATACTGTTGTTAAAGCAAATCCAACAGCCTTAAAAGAAATTATAAATGCAGACTATATTATAGTTGGACCAGGAGACTTATATACTAGTATTGTACCAAACTTTTTGATCCAAGGGATTAAGGAAGCTTTCGAGAAATCAAAGGCTCAAAAAATATATGTATGTAATATTGTTACAAAATTTTCTGAAACTAATGGTTTTAAAGCAATTGATTTTCTGAAAATATTAGAAAAGTATGTTTGTAAGAATTGCTTTAACCATATTATATTAAATGACTACAAAAAGATTCCTAAAAGATTGATGGATCTATATAGAAAGGAAAGAAAGCAATCAGTTAAATTTGTTTTGAGTGACTTTAAGAAATACAAGAATCTAAATGTTGTTGTCAATGATTTAACCCGAAAGAATACTTTATTAAGACATGATACCAAGAGGTTAGGGGAAGTTATTTGAAAGATTATAAGCTCCGATTAAACTGCTTGACATAATACAAATAAAGGTGTATAATATAATTATAAAATTAATTCAAAAATATGACCAAATTATTAAAGAAATATTTGACATTTAATAAAGAGAATCATTACCAACCAATCCAAACTTCTAAGTTAATGGTTAGTATTTTTGTATTATTGTTAATATTTAATATTGGTTTTAATTTTTTGAATTGCTATTTGATAAAACAGAATAGTTTAACTGCCAATTTAAATACTATTAATATCATATCTGAAATTAATAAAATTAGAGTTGCTAATGGGCTACAACCTTTGGCTGAAAATCCAAAATTGAATATTGCGGCTTTGCTGAAGGCTCAGGATATGATTGATAATGATTATTTCAATCATTATAGTCCTAGTGGCAAAACTCCGTGAGATTGATTCTCAGCAGCTAAATACAATTATAAATATGCTGGGGAGAATTTGGCTTTGAATTTTTGAGACGACAAGGATGCAGTTCAAGCTTGATTGGATTCTCCAACTCATAAAGAGAATATATTAAATCCTAATTTTAAAGAAACGGGGTTGGCAATTTTGAGTGGTACAACATCAACAACTAAAGAGAATCGAACAGTAGTAGTACAAATGTTTGGTACTGAAAAAAATATTAATACTACAACTGTTAAAGTTCCAATTAAGAATATAGTTACTACTACCACTACTAAAGTGATCCGAACAACTACAACAACAAAATTAACCACTACAACTGTTACTGAACCAATGGTGGAAGAAGTAAAAATTGTTAATACGACCGTTGATAATACTGCTAAAGATAATACAAAAGTGGAAGATAGAACTTTGCTTAAAAATATAGAAGTGACAATCTACAATCAAGGCGAAGAGAAGAATAAGACTTTAGCCTTAGGGGTTAGCGCTTTGAAGGGAACTATAAGTACTAAAACTACCAGAACTATTAATAATAGTTTAGGGATGGGGTTACTATTTTTAGGAATCTTTGGTATAATGAATATATCTTCCCAAAACAATTTAACTTTTGGCTTTAGGAAAAATTTATTAATTAGAAACTCTTTGGTTCTAATTATTGGTTTGGGATTTTTGTTAAATAATCTAGGAGTTCTTATTGTTAAAATTAGAATACCTACTATATAATACTATGAAAAACTTTATTCTTAATTTAAAAAGATTTTTAATTGTTTTTTCAGTTTGTTTTACATTACTGTTTGCTTTGTTTTCAATTGATGCGATTTATTCAATAGCAAAGTATAAGGTCAAACACTGAAGAACTACTTTTTTAAACAATCTCAAACGACCGATTAGTTTTCAAATTAATCCACAACAAATTAAAAGCTTTTCGGATAGCTTGAAAGAGATCCCAACTAAATTAGGAATAACTCAATCTATAAGATTTAGAGAACCTTTGCCAATTGTGCCAAATGAAGCTTTGACTCAAAACTTATTAGTATTACCAAAATTTGATATTACCGCTCCGATTGGAACAGTTAATTCCGAGAATAAAAAAGAGATATATGCGACTTTGAAAAAAGGAGTTATTGTATACCCAACTACCAGCTTACCTGGTGGTGAATATTCTATTATATTAGGCCATAGCTCAAGATACCCTTGAGAACCTGGGAAATACAAAGCAGTGTTTTCTTTACTAAATGAATTGACTGTTGGGGACAGAATTAATGTATTTTGAAATCAAAAAGCTTTGGTGTACGAAGTTGTTGATAAGAAGATATTCTTACCTTATCCTAAGGGAGAAAGCTATACCGAGAATATCTTTCCACCAAATAGCAATGAAAAGACATTAATATTGCAAAGTTGCTGACCAGTGGGAGTAGATTACAAGAGAATAGCCGTTAAAACAAAATTGATAAATTGATAAAACACCCTGACATATGCCAGGGTGTTTTGATTGGTGGATGTGGGAGGGATCGAACCTCCGACCTCTGTCTTATCAGGACAGCGTTCTACCACTGAACTACACATCCAAGATTTCTAAAAAATATTATCATATTTTTTGCTAGTTGTCCATATCTAAGAGTAGTAGCTTAGGGTTGAAGAGGTAACTTTGCTCTTAACTCTTTGAGGTTATCTATATTGAATGTTTTTTGGACTTGAGTATTTCTTTTGTTTTCAATTAAGACTTTTTCAACATTTTTAAAAATGAAAGTTAGACGATTAGAAATAATGAATATAAAAATACCAAAAAGCATCAAAGAGATTACAATGTAGGGATTAATTTTTATGGACTTATTTTTTGAGTTCATCTTGGTTAAGATTTAAGTTTTCTTTAAGATAGATTCTGCCCCAGACATTAACTTTGAAAATATCAGTTGGTTTGGTAGTAGCAACTTTTTTAACAATTTTGGCTTTAGTGGTACTAGTAGAACCACTGTTAACATTCTCTAGATTTTCTTCCAAAACTTCGGCAACGGCTTTGGGAATGTTTTTCTCAAACGTGACTTGATCAAAAGTAACAAAGATTGGTAGAGAATTTATTTCTTTGACAGTCTTGATAATTCTGTCAAAGGAACCAGACATTGAGAGGGTAAAACCATAGCTAGCCTGTTCTTTATCTTTAGCAGAATTTAAAGTTAACATACTCAAAAGAGGATCCACTTTATTTCTAAGACCAATGTCAACAATCTGTTTTTTGACTTTGGAAAGATCTTTGAAATCAACTAAGCGATTCTTATATAATTCAAAATCACTCTCGACAAGACGATTTTCTTTTTCTAGTTTGGCAATATATTCCATAAGAGTATTGGCACTGGCTTGGTTATCTTTAAAGGTAGAGATTAATGTACCGGAAGATTCTATTTGCTTACTAAATTTCGAAACATAAATATTGCTAATAATAAGTATTAGAAGATTGATAACAATATAAATTGTTAAATTTCTTTGAAAAGGGGTAATGGGTTTTATTCCAAAGGGAGCGGCTTTTTTGATGGTGATTATATTTTTATTATCCATGGTATTTTTTGAAAAAAATGATATACTTTTATTAATGATATTATAACAAACTTTTTAAAAAATTACAATGAGCGATCTTAAATATTTTAATGCTCTAAAAATTATTCTAAAAGACCATTTTAATAAGCTCGGACCAGCTTTAGAAAAATTCGGTAATTTTGAAAATATTTGAAATAATTATGATACAGTTATATCGACTTTAAATTTGAAAAACAAACCAGAAAAGAACGTTGATGTTGATGGGGAATATGAACGATTAGTTAATAGAGGAACTAGAATTATTACTATTAAAGACGAAGACTATCCAAAGGCTTTAAGAGAGATATATATGCCACCATTAGGCCTATATATAGAAGGAGATGAAAAACTATTTAATCAAGGAAATAATTTGGCAGTTATTGGATCTAGAAATGCAACTGAATATGGCAAAATGGCAGTAGAGAAAATACTAAACGAGCTAAAGGGATATAATATAAATATAATCGGAGGATTAGCTAGAGGCATTGATACTTATGCCCATACCGAAGCTTTAATGAATGGTTTAAAAACAATAGCGATTATTGGTTCGGGATTCAATAAATTGTATCCAAAAGAAAACCAAGCTTTGGCAGACAATATTATTGATAATGGCGGATTATTAGTTAGTGAATATCCGATTGACTTTCATCCCGAGAAGTATTATTTCGTAGCAAGGAATAGATTGATCAGCGGTATGGCAAAAGCGGTATTAATTATCGAAGCCAAGAAGAGAGGCGGATCATTAATAACTGCTAAATTTGCAATTGAACAAGATCGAGATGTTTTGGTGGTACCTAATAATATTTTTGCTGCTAATAGTGAGGGAACTAATAACTTAATTAAAGACGGCGCAAAATTAATTGATTCTGGAAAAGATATTATTACTGAATTAGGAATTGAAAATATGAATAAAGAATTCATTACGGTATTTTTAAATGAAAAACAAAAAATTATAATTAATTTATTCGAAAAAAGAAAAGAATTGGATGCAAAAACTATTAGTGAGTTGAGCGACTTTACAATTCCAGAAATTATCACCGAATTGACTATTTTAGAATTAAGCGGTATACTAAAGCCAACAAAAAATAATCAATATATTAAAATTGTTTAGTTATGAAAACTTTAGTAATTGTAGAGAGTCCAGCAAAGGCAAAGACCATAGGATCGTTTTTAGATTCTAAAAAATACAAGGTCATTGCTTCGATGGGGCATATACGTAATTTGCCAAAATCAACTTTGGGAATTGATGTTGAAAAAGATTTTGAACCAAAGTATATAGTACCAAAGGAAAAGATTAAATTCGTTAATACTTTGAAAAAAGAAGTAAAAGATTTTGATAAAATAATTCTGGCATCCGATGAGGATAGAGAAGGGGAAGCTATTTCATGACATTTGAAAGAAGCTCTAAAGATTGATGATAAAGATTATATGAGAATCGCTTTTCACGAAATTACTCCAGAAGCAATAAAGCAAGCGATCGAGAATCCTCGAAAGATTGATGAGAGTATGGTATTGAGTCAGCAAGCTCGAAGAATATTAGATCGATTGGTTGGCTACAAAATATCACCATTTCTATGGAAGAAATTATTTAAGGGCTTATCAGCTGGTAGAGTTCAAACACCAGCTTTGAGATTGATTGTTGAACGTGAAAGAGAGATTGAAGCTTTTAAAAGCTCGGAGTACTGAAGTGTTGATGGGTTGTTTGTAAAAGCCAAAAGTAATTTTATTGGTAACTTAGTTAAAATTGATGATAAAGCTATAGATAAATTACATTTTGAAAAAGAAGATGAGGCTTTAAAAATTAAGAAGTTATTAGAAGGCAAAGAGGCTGAAGTAGAGAGTATTAAGATTGATAATAGCTTTAAGAAGCCATATCCACCTTTTACTACTAGTACATTACAACAAGCATCTTATCAAGTCTATCGCTATACTGCCAAAAGAACAATGATGATAGCTCAAAAGCTATACGAAGGTATTAATATTAAAGGTAAGCATTTAGGTTTGATAACCTATATGAGAACAGACTCTTTGAACTTATCAGCAAGCGCTGTTGCTAGCTGTAGAAGTTTTATACAGAATGCTTTTGGAGAAAAGTATTTGCCTAGTAAGCCAAATATATATAAATCAAAATCAAAATTAGCTCAAGAAGCTCATGAAGCTATCAGGGTTACCGATGTGAATTTGACACCCGATAGTATTAAAGAATTCTTAACTACTGAAGAATACAAGTTATACGATTTAATTTGAAAGAGATTTGTAACTTGTCAGATGAAAGATGCTAGTATTGAAAAGAATGCTATTACTATAGTAAGCAAGGCAGAGAATAAAAAATATTATTTCAAAACTGATTTACAAATTATTAAATTCGATGGATTCTTAAAAGTAACTCCAATATTGGAAGGTGATAGTAATTTGGATATCAAAGAGGGTGATAAAGTAAATACTAAAGAGATAATTTTGAAACAACATTTTACTGAACCACCAGCTAGATACAACGACGCTTCATTAATTAAAACTTTAGAGAAGTTTGGAATCGGTAGACCTTCAACTTATGCTGGCATAGTTTCAATTCTAATTGATCGAGGATATGTAAACTACAATGAGGGGCACGCTTTTATACCAACAGATATTGGTTTTAAAACTAACGATATGTTAGTTGATAATTTTGCTAATATTGCAGACTATGAACTAACTAAGAAGATGGAAGATGAATTAGATAAGATTGCTGAAGATAAGATTGAATGAGTAAAAGTTATACGAGATTTCTATATTCCTTTTGAAAAGAATTTGACTGAAAAATATGAATCAATCACTAAAGTTGATTTGACCGAGAATGAAGTAACGAATGAAGTATGTCCAGAATGTGGATCAACTTTGATTATTAAGATGAGTAGGTTTGGAAAGTTCCTAGCTTGTCCAGGTTTTCCAAAATGCAAATTCACAAAATCAATTAATGAATTAAAAATTCCATGTCCAAAATGTAAAGAGGGGAATATAGTACGTAAGAGAACTAAACGAGGTAAGAGTGTATATGGATGCGATAAATATCCAAAATGCGACTTTATCATTAATTTGAAGCCATTGGACGAGAAGTGTCCAAAGTGTGGCTATCCGTTAGTGAATAAGAATAAAAAAATTAAAAAATGTTGTAATAAAGATTGTGATTATGACACCAGCGATACTGCCAATATATAACAATTTAAAGGATGTTTTAAAAGCAAATGATTTTAAAATCATTGATAATGCCTTTTTATTTGCTGAAAAGAAGCATAAAGGTCAAAAAAGAAAGAGCGGTGAAGACTATATTTTACATCCCTTGAGGGTAGCTATCGAAGTATCGAAATTAAAATTAGATTTGAATTCTATTATAGCAGCGTTGTTACATGATGTTTTGGAAGATACTAATACTACGACTAACGAGATTGAAAAGCTATTTGGATCGGATGTTAAATTCTTAGTAGAGAGTTTGAGCCAATTGCAAAAATTAAAACGTAAGGCAAATTACAAGAACAAATCCATAACTAGATTAGAGAATTTGAGGAATTTAATTTTGTCTTCAGCTAAAGACGCTAGAGTTATTTTGATCAAAATCATTGATCGATTGGATAATATGAAATCATTATGATCGTTAAGCAAAGAGAGCCAAGTAGAGAATGCGGAAGAGACTTTGGAGATTTTTGCGCCAATTTGCAAAAGATTAGGTTTTAATTTTTTAGGACAACAACTGGAAGAGATGTCGTTTCCGTATGTCTATCCAAAAGAATTTTTAGAAATAAAAAATAGAGTAGCTAGTTATTATTACGAAATTGAAAAATTATTAATGGACGCTAGAAATGAATTAGAATTTTATTTGAATAAAAATCATTTAAAATTTTTAGAGATTCAATTTCGTAAAAAATCTTTTTTTAGTATTTACAAAAAATACAAAAAGGAAGGAGACTTTAATAAGATATATGATATTATTGCCTTAAGAATTATTGTTGATAATGTTTCCGATTGTTATATGGCTTTGGGGTTAGTGCATCAAATATGACTACCTTTACCAGAGCGCGTCAAAGACTATATATCACTACCAAAAGTAAATGGTTACAAAGCGTTACATACAACGGTATTAACAAACAACAATCAAATTGTTGAAGTACAGATTGTAACTAAAGAGATGTACCATGATAATGAATATGGTATTGCTTCACATTGACTATATAACTTAAGCAAAGATACCAAGGCCTATACCAAGAGACAAGAGATTAGTGGAACTAATATATTGTATAAGACTTTGAAAGGTTTAGATTTACAAAATATTGATGCTAGGGAATTATTTGATGTTTTTGTAAAAGATTTATTATCAGAACAGATATTTGTCGTAACTCCTAATGGAGATGTGATTGATTTGAAGAAAGATTCTACTCCAATAGACTTTGCTTACAAAATTCATACTGATATTGGAAATCATTGTAAAATGGCCAGAGTTAACAAGCAGGTAGTACCTTTGAATTACAGTTTAAAGTCAGGGGATGTAGTTGAAGTGCTGGTTGACAAAAGAAAAATGGTGAATAAAGGTTGATTAGATATCGCCAAAATGTCAGAAACAAAGAGCCGAATTAAAAAGGCAATTAATTTGTAGCGGGTATTGACAAGAACGTTTAGTATGCTATAATATACCCATCTACTAGGAGAAAGATTTTGCATAAAGGCCGCCCGCGAGGACGGCTGTTGTGTTTGAAAAAGATATTAATAAACCTATTTTCTATATATAGAAGATAATAAAATAAATATAATGCTAGACTTAAAAGATGTAAAGGCTGCAATTAAGCAGTTGACAAATGAGAAGGGATTCCCAGAGACTAAGATCTGGGAGATTATAGAGCTAGCTATTGCTAGGGCATATAAAAAAGAACATGCTAAGAAGAGTGAAATAATCCGATCAAAGATTGATCAGGATGACGGTTCTATTAAATTCTACAAAGTTATGATTGTTGTAGAACCAAGTATGTTACGTGAAGAAGAAATTGAAGGCGAAGTTGATTATGATGATGAAGATGATTATAATCTAACTGATAAAAAGATTAGATTCAATCCGGATAAACATGTATTATTAGAAGATGCTAAAAAAGATCATAAGGAGATTAAAGTTTTGGATGAGATTATGTTACCATTAGAAGCTGATGAGACTTTTACTCGTATCGCAGCTCAATCAGCTAAACAAACTATTATCCAAGAGATTAGAGAATTAGAAAAGACTTTGGCTTTGGATGAATTCAAAGACAAAGAGAATGAATTAGTATCCGGTACTATTCAAAGAATTGAAAACAATAATATCTTTGTTAATTTGGGAAAGGCAGTTGGATTATTGCCAGCTAAAGAAGCTTTACCACAAGAGAATTTTAGAATTGGTGATCGCAAGAAATTCTTAGCTCTAGGTATGAAAGAATCTAATGGAACATTGATGGTATTATTATCCAGAACCCATCCAACTTTTATTGATAAATTATTAACAATGGAAGTTCCAGAATTACAAGAAGGAATTGTACAGATTATGGCTATAGCTAGAGAGCCAGGATTCAGAACTAAATTAGCTGTTAAATCAAACAGTAGTGATGTTGATCCTGTTGGAGCTTGTATTGGACCTAAGGGAGTCAGAATCAATGCTTTGATTGAAGAAATTCCTAATGAGAAGATTGATATTGTAGAATATTCAGAAGAACCAGCTAAGTTCGTAGGAAATGCTTTGTCCCCAGTAGCAATTGACGAAGCAGAAGTAATTGCTGATACTAGAGAGATTAGAGTCTATGTTGATCCTAATTTACTATCAGCAGCTATCGGTAAGAGCGGCCAGAATGTTAGATTGGCTTCGAAATTAACTGGTTGAAGTATCAAAATTTATTCATCAATGACTTCCCAAGAGTTTGGAAGTGATGAAGAATAATGTATATATAAATTAATAAGAAAAAAATATGAAAACTACTCAAAATCAATTATCAAATTGCAAGATAGAAATAACTTTTGAATTCGATGAGAATGATATTAATCCTAATGTTGCAAAAGCATTAGAGAATATCTCGGGTGATATTAAAGTTGATGGTTTTAGGGCTGGCAAAGTTCCTGGGGAGATTGTAAAACAAAAAGTTGGCGATGCAGTTGTTTTTGACGAAGCTGTCAGATTAACTATCCAACAAAAATATCCAGAATATGTTGAAGCTAATAATATTGAAGTAGTAGCTTCACCAGATGTTTTAATTACTAAATTAGTAGTTAACAAAGAGGCGGAATGCAAAATTACTGTCGAAATCATTCCTAGTTTAGAAGTTAAAGGCTATGTTGAGATTGCTAAGGAAGCTATGAAAGATAAAAAAGAAGTTAAAGTTGAAGACGTTGAGATCAATGATACTATAAAATGAGTATTAGATTCCAGAAGTACTTTTATTGAATTAGATAGAGAAGCAATGGAAGGCGATATAGTTGACATTGATCACGAGATTATTGTTGATGAAAAGCCTCAAGAAGAATTAAAGGCAATTAATTACAAATTCATTGTTGGTAAGGAGCAAACATATTTGGAATTAAATGCTGGAGTAATTGGTATGAAGAAAGATGAAACTAAAGAACTGGAAATTAGTTTTTCAAAAGAATTCTATATTGATGCTTTGAAAGACAAGAAGGGTATAATGAAAGTTACTTTGAATAAGATCTTAGAGAGAAAGACTCCAGAATTAACTGATGAATTTGTTCAGAAGCTAGGTAAGTTCGAGAATACTGAAGCTTTTAAAAAGAGTGTTAGCGAAGGAATTCTAAAAGAAAAAGAAATGAGAGAAGAAGAGAGAATTAAAATTTTAATTCTAGAAAACATTCGAAAGACCATAACTACTGAAGTTCCAGAAGCTTTAATTGAAAGAGAAGCTGGAAGAATGATTGAAGATATTAAATATAAGATTAGTGAAATGGACATGGAATTTGAAGCTTACTTAAAACAAGTAAACAAAACTGAAGAAGATATCAAAAAAGATATCCATGATGATGCTAAGAATAAAGTTATTGATGCTTTAATACTTCGAGAGATTATCAAACTTGAAAAATTGGATGCTACACCAGAAGAGATTGAAAGCAAAACTCAAGAAATTCTAAATGAAGTAAGCGCTCAAAATCCAAATATTCATGACGCTGATAAGACTATGATTAGAAATTACAGTGAAGAGATTATTAAGAATGAAAAAGTTTTTAATTTCTTAATGGGAATAAAATAGTCGAATCTTTAATAAATTTTTTAAAAATATATTATGGATAAAAAGATTAATTCTCAATTAATTCCTATGGTGGTTGAGAAAACACCACAAGGATATGAGAGGGCATATGATATCTATTCTAGATTATTACAGAATAGAATTGTATTCTTGACTGGAGAGATTGATGACGAGATGGCTAATACAGTTATTGCTCAATTACTGTTTTTAGCTTACGAAGATCCTAGTAAAGATATCAAGCTATATATCAATTCTCCTGGAGGTTCGGTAAGCGCAGCGTTAGCAATATATGATACCATGCAATTCATTCAGCCAGATGTTTCGACTATTTGTATTGGCATGGCAGCTTCAGCTGCAGCTTTGATACTGGCTTGTGGTAAGAAGGGGAAGAGATTCAGCTTACCAAATTCTGAGATTCTATTACATCAAGTTATGAGTGCCGCTGAAGGTCAGGCTACTGATATAGAAATATCAGCAAGACATATTTTAAAGGTTAAAGAAAAAATAAATACTATATTAGCAAAGCATACTAACAAACCTTTTGCTCAGATTGAAAAAGATACTGATAGAAACTTTTGAATGTCGAGTAAAGAAGCTTTAGAATACAATGTTGTTGATGAGATTATTGGATCACGAGATATTCCTAAGGAAGTTAAAAAGAAAAAATAGAATTAAAAACCAGCTTAATTAGGCTGGTTTTTTGTTTTGATAATTATTGTTTTCTTATTAAAATGAATGGAGTTAGTTCATCATCTTGGCCCATAGGATTATCAAGAAGGATTTGTCTTAGGGTTCCGTTAGATAATTTTACATTATTGCTTTTAGCAATAATCTCAGTGTTAATGTTATTTCCATCAATGATTATGGTCTTAATGTTTAGTTGCTTTTCAATGTCATTACATAATTGTTCTGGATTCTTGGGTGGTAGAATAGCATATTCGGTGTATGGATACATGGCATCAGGATTAAAGCCATCAATCTCAGATACTCTATTGCCAGCAATTCTTCAGAAGTAGCCGTGAATATTTAGGAGTTTTAAAATACCTCCAATAATTACCGCTAATCACATTCTAAAGGTACCAGCAATATCTATGGCTACTTGCATTTTTTCTGGTAAAGAAAAGCCGATATCATTAGGATATTTTTTTACGAATTTCGTGATAAGTTTTGCTAGGAATGTTACTTTTACACTTGAGATGTGCCTGACATTGTTTTGACAAACGGAAACTACCTTTTCGGATATTGCTAAAATATCATTATCTTGATAAAGAGGTGTAACGTATTGATTGATAATACCTTGAAGATCTTCTTTAAACTCAATCATATGAGTTTTAATTAGAATTCTTTCAAAAGTTTGATCGTTTATTCTTCTTTGACTGTTCATTTTGTAGTGTTTACATCAAAATTAAATTTAAATTTGGCTTTCTTTATGGATTGTTTTTGAATTTGATCGTCATTAATATATTTGAATTTTTTGCCGTTCAATACTGCTAATTCTTCTTCGGCATTTTCTCAAGGAGCCATAACGCTCTTACCAATACCTAGTTTCTTACATTGCTCGGGAGAAAGACCATCACAATGATTGGTATATTCGCCATAGAAGATTTTGAGAACATCTTTTTTTACCGAATCTCTATAAGTATAGTCTAAGCAGTCGGCAACATGAATGATTTTGCATTTAGGAAACATCTTCTTCAAGTCTTGTATAGTTTTCATTACAGTATTACCAAAGCATTGATCACCTTCGACAGTTAGGAAAGTAGGGTGATCATTAGGGAACATATCTTTCTTAGGAGTAAAAAGTATTCTTCTTAATTCAGCTTTGCTATCACCTAAGAAAAAATATTTGTATTGGATTGGTAGAATTCTTAGGGAATGGAATTTATATGTAAGATAGGTTCCCAAGAAGCCACCGCCTCTAAGAATAGGGACAACAGCATCTATTATTATATTATTCTTTTTGACATAAGAATTTATTTGCTTGTAGAGTTTTTCCATTGTAGTACAATACTCATTTCAAGTCTTTTTTTCAAGTTCGTCTTTTTTATGTTGAGCCATGCTAATTATTTAATTTATTGATTATAAATCTTCTTTGCGACTACCAAACTTAATCTTATAACTTTTATTCTTATAGCTAACTCCAACTAAGGTATTAAGGAATACTGTAATTGTTAGAATAGCTACAAAATATCAAACGCCTTTTATGGTTATATCAGGAATACTCTTGATAGAGAGGTAACCAATAATACTCGAAAGAACACTAATACTAGTGATTCATCTTAGAGAGTTGACACCATTAGAAGTACTTTGGGATTTGATTTCAATAATATTTTGGATAGCTGAAGATAGATAGTCAGAAGTCATATTCCAAATCTCTTTGATGTATGATAGGGAATCAGACAGGACTTCGAATTTGTATTCGAATAATTCAACCATATGACTTTCAATATCTAATTTTTTAGAGATTGAAGCCCTGGTATTAACGTAAATCCCCATTTGGTTAATACGATTTTTAATCAAATTTATCGAAGTTTGATAGCTATCGAGTCTGCTACGATATTCACTAACGTCTTTGCCTTTAATTACTTTTTGTTCTTTGATTCTTGATATTTCTTCCCAAATGGTTCGATGAATATTAAGATATTTTTGAAGTTGATCTTTAAATTCTCGGAAGAAGATTTGCATTTCAATTAATTCAGTAACAATATTCTGAAAACTATCTTTGGATACTACTATAATGTATTTAGGAGTTTTGTAGACGCCAACATCTTTTGATTCAAGGTGGCTATAGACTTGACCAAAGATATTTTTATCAATTTTAAAATCTTTTGGGTTTTTGGTTGAGATACCAATGCCAGCTGGATAGATTGTTTTAATATTGGCTAGTATTTTTGGAGTAGGAGCTCCTTTGGAGAAGATATAGGCAATAGCTGGGTTTAATATATTATCACAGTAATCTCTTAATTCTTTTTCGGTTTTCTCAACATCGAAAGATTCTTTTTCAAGAACGTATAAGCCGTCTTCATAATAACGAACTACAATACCAGTACTAGTTATGGCTTTTATTAATTCCAGACAACCAGCTTCGCGCTTGACGGAAACAAAATCAAAATTCTTTTTGTATTTTGATAATACTTTTTTATCAAGATCTAAGACTGATTTGCCGGAAGAAAACAAATCATAAATTTCAGTTAAATGAAGTGTGGTTCTTTGATATCAACCACCAATAGTTATTTTGAATTTGATATTAGAATTACTTTTTTTCATGCTAATATATTAAAGTTTAATTACTAATACTATACCAGAAAAAATATTAAAGCACAACTAAAAACAGCCCTGAATGATTAAGGCTGTTTTTGGTTGATTAGCGATTATCACCACTACCATGAATAAGATTGTTTTTTAATCGTTCTTGTAATTTATCAATATTAGTTTGAGCAATATCTTCTAAAGTTAGATGAAGTTCAGTAGATAGTTGAGCAATATATCAGAGGACATCACCGAGTTCTTTTTTTATTTCGTTGATTCGTTCGGGATCAGCAATACTATTGTTATCACGAAGAATCTTTTTAATCTTTTCGGCAACTTCGCCAGCTTCGCCACAAAGACCTAGAGTTGGATAAATAAAATTATTACCAACATTAGGGTATAGGGCAGTTTTCTTTGATTCAATTTGATAGGTATTAAGTTCCATAAGTTTTATTTAAATTATTTATTAAATTAATTATTCTTTCTTTTTGTCTAATTTGTCCAGGCCAATTCCTCTAACTCCAAAATATACGACCGAAGCAATAATGATAAAGTCTATTAGAACACTTAGTAAATCGCCGTAAAGAATCTTGGCTGAGCCAATACTGATAAAGGCAGTTTTGAGACCATCGATTGATCCCAAAAGAGCACCAATTATTGGATTGATAATATCAGTTACTATGGCTGTAACTAATTTTGAGACCGCTCCACCTAAGATGAAGCCGACGGCAAGGCCAACAACGCCTTGCTCTCTGATAAAATTCAGGAATCCTTTCATGTTATTTTTTTAAAAGTTTATTAATTGATTGAAAAGTTTTTGTTTTTTTAATTACTTCTTCATAGAATTTATTATCTTTTCAGTAGACTTTATATACATTAGCAGTTGATTTAGAGGTAATGATTCTATAAGTATTATTGATTACTTCTAAAGCACTACAATTATCAAGAGCTAAAGCAATTCCTTTTTCTTTTTTCATCATTGTTTTTAGTTGTGGTTTTCTGTCTTTTTCAACATTATAGTGAGGACAATGAAGAGCATTGATAATGTTTAGACCAGAAATTTTGCAAAGGCTAGCTTTAGAATTAGTGAATTTCTTAGAATCAGAAATACCATATCTGAATCAACAAATAGATCCAGCTGATAAGCCAGAGATGATTATACCTTTGTTATACGCTTGGAGTAGAATTTTATCAGCACTGGTCTTCTTTCAAGTCTTTAACATTAAAGCAGTGTTACCGCCGCCAACATAGATAATATCAGAAGTAAGGATTTTGGTTTTGATTTGTTTTAAAGTTGGTTTTTCTTTTAGAAGATAGAGAACATCAACTTTACAATTCAATCTTTTTCCAAAATGCTTTTTTATAGTATCAAAATATAGTTCGGAATCAGAACTAGCGGTTGGGATGAAAAGAAGTTTGGGATTTGTTTTGTTTGTAAGCTTGATGATTTCTTTATCAATTTTGGTAGTTTCGACTGGATAGCCAGGACGACCAATTTCACCACCACCGATTGCTATAAGTTTTTTCATATTTATATATTACTCTACTATATATAGTATAAAATACCATAGAAGAATTAAAAAAACAATCAAGGGTTTGACTGTTTTTAATAATAAGCTTTTAAGCTATTTCTTCATAATTTGCTTGAGTTTTTTAAAATCTTCTTCTAAAAGAGGATGTTTGTATAGCTCGTTTACTAGTCATAGACCGCTTTTTCTAATTTTTTCTTTTGGAGAATATGATCCTAGTCAATGTTTAGAAGGGCCACACTCTTTACAAAGAGATATTGTAGAAATAATCTTAGATTCCAAAGACAATCTTTCTTCTTTGTCTTGAACCGGTAAAACAACAAAACTAAAATTGTTTTGAATATATTTGGTAACTTCTTTTTCAATTGCTTTCTGCTTGTTAAAATCAATTTTTAATGAATATTTGTTTTTGGCAACTCTAGTAGTTAAGTCCAACTCTCATTGGATAATAAAATCATCATGATTTTTATTAAGCAAAGCTCTGCCAATATTTTTTCTAAAAATACTACGATCTTTGTTTTCAACTAGAAAATGTTGTTTTAAACGAGATCTTAATTGATTAATTCCAGTATGAGTTCCAATTCTAACAATTCTATCAGTATTATGAGCTAATTCGCCTTTTTCAAATAAAATATATATACCATTTAATGGTATTTTGTTTTCGTCAAAAGGAAAACGTAAACGAGGTAAAGTATTGATTCATTTGTGGAATTGAAAGCAATTATTCATATTTAATTTTTTTAGATAATCATTGAAGTTGTTTTCCAATGCTTAAGCCTTGCATTGGAATTCTGTAATGACTAATGCGGGAAATAAGAAATTTTCTATAATTATTGCCAGCTAAAAAGATAAATTCATCTTTTTTAATATTAGCTACTTTTTGTAATTGATTTAATACCATATTAGACCATTCTTGAATTTGACTAGCATTCATTTCATTTAAAGTTTTATTATATGGGACAATATACGTATTTAATCCCAAAAGGCCATATTTTGCCGAAAGAATAAAAATATTATTGTATTTAATAGATTTGGCATAAGTTAAGCTTTTTTGAAAAAGATTACTACAGTATAGCTGTCTGGCTATTGATTTAACTGAAAGTTTCTTACTAGAGCAAGCAATTAGAATTATAGTTTTCATAATATTAAATTAATTAAGATACCATTTGTTTAAGTGGTATTTATCTTGATTTTTAATAATTTGTATTTGTTTTTGAATTTCTAAAACATCGCCTTCATTCAATGGTTCGAATTTATCATAAAAATCAGTTGATCTATCTGGTAAATAAACAGATTCTGGAAAAGGTTGATATTTTGCATCTTTAGCCCTGCCATAAATATGAATATGAAAAAATGGTTGTTTGCCAGTTTTAAAAGCCCAGGTACCCATATCTTGATAATTTATTTTTACCACATTAATGTCTCTGTTATTCATGGCTATCTCCATGGCTTCACCTACTATCATTGTTAGTCTTATAAATTCTATAGCTACTTCTGGGGATGCTTTAGTCCGATCAGTAATAGATTCATCTTTTATCTTTATACGAATATGGCCACCATCAGTGCGGGTGACATGAGGTGTTTCAAAAGCTTCGACAATAAAATTGTTTGTTTCATAAATTAAAGACATGTTGTTTAATTTAATTTATTAAATTATTCAATTCCAAATTGAACCACTAAGGGAATACTTGAAAAATACGACATGACATCAAAATTAGAATCTTTTAATTCAATCATTTCAAAATTTACACGTTCAATGAGTTTGAAATGTTCATTGCTATTTAAATATTTTTCTTTAAAAGAATTATAGTTGGTTAAAGTAAAATCAACATCTCCTCGTTGAGAATGAGTTGAATAAGGTTTACGTATTTTCATCAGCCAAAGTGACCCGATAATAGTTTCGATTGGCTTATTGAATTTATAAAGAGGGCCAGTGGGAGTATCTTCTATAATAGACCCCACAATAGACGCCTCTTGATTAAAAGTTTTGTATTCATCTTCGTTTTGACAAAATATTGCTGAATAATTTATTTTAACCACTTCGTCTGGTAAATAGATTTTATTGAGTTCCAAGGTCTTTAAGATAAGGTAATCCAAAATCTCATTAATTGTTTGCATGGTTATATCTTAATGATATTATCTATATATTATAAAATACCATAGAAAAATTAAAAAAACAATCAACCCGATTTAATTCATATTTTTAGAATAACAGTTACATATCTTTAGCTATGTTTAAAATTATCTTTCTCCCGATTGTTTAATGGTGATATCACCGAAAGATAAAATACCAATTTCTCACATTAAAGCAATGATAATAATAGGAAATATTGTAGTAAAAGCCATAAAAGTAAAAGTGGTCATTAATTACGTCATAATGAGCAAAAAAGGTACTTTTTGCTCATTATGAGGAATTTACTGCGCAAAAAAGGCAATTTATTGACAAATTCTTGCAAATATGCTAATATTAACACAAGGATTGAGTATAAAAACTATTAAATAAACATAAATATGGCTAATCCAGTCGTGGTTAATTCGTTAAAAAAGCAAAGACAAGAGCGAGACTTGTTTTTGCAAGGTCAATATATTATTAGGGAAAAAAGTAAAAATCCAAAAAATTATTTAGGTAATGATTTGATAAAAGTTATTACAGGACCAAGACGCAGTGGAAAATCTACTTTTGCCCTTTTACTATTAAAAAAGGAGGATTACGCTTATGTTAATCTAGAAGATAATAGTTTGATGAGCCTCATACAAGATAATGACGATGAATTAATGAATGCTTTAGAAGAAGTATATGGTAAATTCACATATATTCTCATTGATGAAATACAAAATCTTAATGCCTGAGAAATGTTTTTAAATAAGCTACATCGACGAGGCTATAATGTATTTGTTACAGGTTCCAATGGTAAATTACTTAGTGGTGAATTAACTACTTCTTTAACTGGCAGACATATAACCATAGATATTTTTCCTCTTAGTTTCCAGGAAGTTATGAACTATCTTTATCCAGAATCTAAACCACCTGACAGTACTATATCAGCAGAATTAAGAAAATATTTGATCAGTGGTGGTTTTCCAGAAATTATAACCAAACAATTTGATGTTAATAATTATTTAGGGAATTTAATAAACTCAACAATCTATAAAGATGTTGTGACTAGAAATAAAATAAGAATGGCCCCTAAAGTAGAGAAATTAGCTAATTATTTAATAGCTAATTGTACTAGAGAGTTTAGTTATCGTAACATCGCTAAAATGCTAGAAGTAAAAAGTGACAACACCGTCAATAAATATATAGAATATTTGGAACAAACTTTTTTGTTTTTTCAATTAAACAGGTACTCTTTTAAATTCAAGGAACAAGTAAATTCTAATAAAAAAATATATGTTGTAGACAATGGTATTTTAAGTTCTCAGAATCGTTTTAATTCTTCTAGTGAAGGCAACTATCTTGAGAATATGATCTTTGTAGAATTATTGAGAAGAAAATACAGACCGAATATTGATTTGTTTTATTACAAAACAAGAAATGATAAAGAGGTAGACTTTATATTAAAAGATTGACAAAAAACAAAAGAATTAATACAAGTGTCATATGATATTCATGATCCCAAAACAGAGAAAAGAGAAGTTTCTGCTCTTTTAGAAGCAAGCGAAGAATTAAAATGTGATAATTTAACTATAATCAATTGGGATATAGAAAAGGATGAAATTAAAAATGGGAAAACAATTAAATATATACCCGCTTGAAAATGATTACTTTCTGAAGAAAAGTCTAAATAAATTGCGAATTAAATAATATCCACAACAAGTAAGTAATTAGTTAAGAAGCTGAAATTTAGTTATTAAAAAAAACAATCAATGGTTTGATTGTTTTTCAACTGGCGGTACCTCCTGGTTAAGATTAGAACCTTTTTTGAAGAAAATCCAGATTGGGTAATTTAACCCCACCCCAGCATTTCCGCTCAACAAGAACTGTTGAGAAAGACAAAACAATTTTCTTTTCATTCTTTGAATTTCGCGCGCAACCCCTTTTTCTTTAAAAAGGTAGGAAAATTGTTTTGTCTTAAAGTCTTTTTAACAAAGACTGCGGAAATGCTTCCCACCCTAGTCCGCCTTCGGCGGACGATGAATTGGTAAAAATTCCTTCTTTCCAGCCCCCTTCGTTTTTGAGGGGTTAGGAGGGTTTTACTCACAAATTTCAAGGTTTCCATCGTCCTATTGAATTGAACTGAATTTTTAAATTGTTTTTATTCAGTTATTTTATGCCAATTTTGATTTTGAAAAATCGATTATAGCTTTTATCTTATCCTTCGTTTCTTTAGACAAATAATCGGGTATCGTTCTTTCTGAATATAAAATCTGGATACCTGTGTTAAATGCGCTTTTATTATATTTGAATAAAGAAGGGTTAAATTCTTTTGAAATCAAAACCCTTTCTTCTTCGGTAAACAAATCTTCAGTTGTAAGATTTTTTCAAGAAGAATCGATATCTTCCAGGGAAAAAATATGGTCTTCATTACTTATTTCCTGAATGTATCGTTTCTTTTGACTAACCCCTTCTTTATCTGCATCAAGCACAACTATGTATTTTCTCCCCCAAGATTCATATAACCCAATCGGAAGATCCAGTTTTGTTGCACCATGCCCAGGATAAAAATTACAAATATTAGTACTATCCTCAAAAACAATTTCTTTAAAATATTTAAAAGTGCTGTAGTCAAATTTTCCTTCAGTTATTACAATATCTGGTATTAGCTCCAATAGCCCTGGCTGATAATCTAAAACATCAAGAATTGGTTGAAAATAAGAAATTTGGTTTGGATAATTCGAAACAAATTGTTTATATTTATAAGCCTCTATTTCCGTCTTGCTTGAATTAAAATCTTCATCTTCTTTGTACTCAAGTCCTTTGTTTTTAATAATATATGTGGCATTTAATCAAACGGGGTTAATTAAGTGATGGCTATGGGTTGTATATATAAGTCTAGATTTAGTTGTAATTATCCCAAAGATATTAAGTAAGCTTTTCTGTGCAGCTTGATGTAAATTAGAAGCAGGCTCATCTAGAAGAAATAATATCTCACCGCTCGTTTTAATTCGTTCTTTTCTAAACTCTGTATATAATAGAAAAGTAAAAAACCATCTAAAACCTAAACTACGTTCCGCTATCGAATAAGTTTGTTTTCCTTCTTTAACACTAAGCTTAATATAATACTTTCCTTCATCTTGTCCAGATTTAACAACAATTTCTTTTTTGCTTACTTTTTGGAGCTTACTTCATTCATCAAAAACAATTTTCGAAATCTGTGCTCCGAGTTCGTTTTCTACCGCTTCTAATGCCTGCCTATTTGCATCGTTGGGATTATTTAATCTATCTAACAAGCTTTTTTGCACATTATAAGACGGATTAATTGAGGTTAACACATCTTCAATAATCGAAACGTACTCTTTTTCTTTTTCTTTATCTGGACTAAGTCATATTTTTTCTGGAAATGTTGATAAAAAATCTCGATAAAAAATAATATCTGGAGATAAATTATTCTTTATGTATAACCAAAGTTCATTATAAATACTACTGTCAAGAGGTGACTCTTTCGATTTTGCCGTTTTCTTTACTGTTACGAATCGAGAGTATGTTTTTTTGGTTTCTCCTGGTTGAGAATTGGTGAAGGAATACACCCTCTCAACAATAATTGTGTCACAAATTATTATTTCTTTTGCTTGGATTTTTTCGTGCACAAATTTTTGAATTTTCTTTTTATCGTCTTCCGAAAACATTAAAGTTGCTTTAATTGTTGTATTTCCAGTAAATCCTCCTGCTTCACTCTTAGGAATAAGTAGGTGTCGTAAATTTTCTTGTACTTCAAATTCAAAATCATTAATAGCTTCAAGTATGGTCGTTTTTCCGGACTCGTTAAGTCCAACTAAAGTATAAATTTTGTGATTTGGTTGAATATCAAGATCAAGCAGTAAGTTTTTTATTCCCTTATAATTCGTAATTGTAAAATTCTTATATTTCATAATTTTTGAAAAATTAATTTTTTATTATAAATTCAAACTCTTTGTTTATCCCATATTTTTATAATTATTGATTCTTTTATATGAAACTTGAATATATTTTTCTTCCTTTTCAATTCCAATCCAATTCCTACCAAGAGCATTAGCGACAACAGCTGTCGTTCCACTGCCCATAAACGGATCGAGAACGAGATCTCCCTTGCTACTAGATGTTAATAATACCTGCTGAACAAGTTTAAGAGGTTTTTGCGTTGGATGTGCTTTTATCCCATTTTCATCTCGAACCCTTTCACTCCCTCTGCAAAGAGGAAATACTCAATCGGTGTCTTTCATTTGTTCACCACCGTTCATTTGTTTTAAAAATTCATTATTAAAGGTATAATTTTTACAATTTTTATTTTTTACCGCTCAAATTAATGTCTCGTGATTATTCGTAAATCTTCTGCCATTAAAATTCGGCATAGCGTCAATTTTTACCCAAATTACATCATTTAAAAATCATAATCCCAAATCTTGCATAATTTTTCCAACGCGAAAAACATTGTGATACATTCCCATTACTCAAATTGTTCCAGTTGGTTTCAAAACTCTTTGACATTCTTTAAGTCAATCTTCTGTAAACTTATCATATTCTTCGTAACTTTCAAACTTATCTCATGCGTCGTTTACGGGGATTACTTCTGTTCCGTTTGCTCTCACTAATCTTTTATTGTCGGGCAATTGCAAATTATATGGTGGGTCAGCAAAAATTAAATCGAACGAATTATCGGGAAAACTCTTTAAAACTTCTATACAATCCCCTTGTATAATTGTGTTTAGATATTTTTCCATGTAATATATTTAAAAATTATAAATAACAAGGTGTTTAACATCTCTATTGTTTCGGCCCTTAACATTATAAAGATACTTTTTTTCAAAACTATCTACTTTTATTCCTTTTTTATTAGCATATAACTCATGAATGAATGGAGTTTTTTTAATGATCAAAATGAATTTAGCTTTCGTTTTGTAAAGGCATTTTGCTAACCTTTTTTGGTCTTCTTTATCAAAATTACTTTTTTCGTAATCACTAAAATCCGTATCGTAGGGTGGATCAAGAAAAATAAAATCATTTTTGCTTAAATCTCCCCGAGAAAGAATTTTTTCAAAATCCGTATCATAAATTTTAGTATTAGAAAATAGATTTTCTATTTCTTTACTAAAAATATAGTCAACTTTTCCTCGAAAGTCTTTTTGATTATATGCAATACCGCCATATGGAATGTTAAAATAGCCATCAGAGTTAAATCTAAACATTGACCCGTAGCAAAACTCTCTAATAAAATAATAATTGGCTATCTTTTTCGCAAGTGAAGTTTTGTATTTTGATCCATTTTTATTCATAACATCTCTAAAATGCATATAAAATCCACTTCTAAAAGCAGTCTCTATATTCTTATGTAGGTCTCCTTTCGGCAATGTTCCTCTTTCTTGTTCTATTTTTTTAGTTCTACTTATTTTAGAAATAATATTCTTGATTATTTCTAATAAAAGATTATTTGGATCAAGCGCAAAATCTTTTGAAAATAATCCGTTAAATTGATCTTCTTTTGATCTTAATTTTTTCGTTATTATTTCCTTAATTTCTTTCTCCGTTATTTTGCCTTTTTTGAGATCATTATATAATTGAATTAAACCGTCTTCAAAAATCTTTAAATATTTTGGAATTTTTTCTCAATTATCAACATAGTCATAAAGACAATATTTAAACTTCTTTTTATCATTTTCTCCCTTAATAAAACGATAAAATTCTATTAGCTCCTTACAGATATCGTTTATTATAGCTTTTTTTGGTTGAAGATTAAAAAAAACTGCACCACCACCAAAAAATGGCTCAATATAACGAGAATATTCTGGTATAAGGTCTTTTATTTCCCCATACTCTTTTGATTTACCCCCGGGTCATTTTATAAGCGGTTGATTATTTGTCATATTAACCAAGATAAGTTTTTTTAATAGAATCAAGCGCAGACTTTATTAATCCAGCCTTTTCTTTGTATGCAGAAAGTACGATATTATAACCATCATTTGATTTACAAACGAAATCTCAAAAATCTTTTCCAATTAAAAGTTCTTCTTCTGCAAAGAATTGACGAACTCTTTCTTGTCTTCAAGGTTTTCCTTCTCCATATCTATTATATGCGGTTGCAAAATATAATTGAATTTTTTTATTCTTTGTGGATGTATTTGATAAGATTGTAAATTGCTCAAGTAATGCCTCTTTTTCTGAGCGAGATTTTTTATTGTCGAGATCTCCTCCGATTTTTAATTCAATTAAGTAATTATCTCCTGTTTCTTTATCAACTAAATAATAATCACTTTCATGCCTTTTGGTTTTTAAAGTTTTGTCTTCCGGTTTTTTCCTTAAAAACTGATAATCTTTAACTGCTGGAGGTGTGATTTCTCTTCTTTTATATTTTTCAAGTAATTCGGCGATTCCTCTTGTTTGTTCTACGCTTAACGGACCCTCAACTCTTCTGTTTACCTCATAAGAAAATCCGGCAATATTAATCGCTAGTTTTTCGAGCATATTACCAAGCGAGCTATCTAGAGATCTAACAAGGGCTGTATAATATTGTATCTCTGGACCAAGGGCAGCGATAAAAACATTATGAATTTTCATATTTAAGGTGCCCTCTGGATCGTCTATCTCTCCTTCATGCCTCGCCTGAAAGCCCTCAGCATAAGCTTCAACTGCAGTATGGACTAACGACCTAATAGCTTCCTTTTTGTTTAGTGTATTTTTCATATTTATTTTTTTAATAATTCCAAATTTTTATTATTTCATGATAAGATATCATATAATTTGTATTGATACCCTGGGCTACCTCAAAAAAATTCTTTATTTTCCATAAATTTTAATAATGGTGTTTCTTTTTTAAGTTTGTCTGAAAAATTAATTAAGTTTCTAAAAAATAAGTACGTATAATCTATAGATGTCAAGGTTATATAATTTATAGCAATCGCATTTTCCTTATTAACAATACCTGGCAACATATCTGAATATCTTAATTGATATTGTTTGTATAACATATCTAAGTCATTCGTAGCTATATTTAAATCAAAATCGAGTTTAATATTTTTCAAAACAATACTAATTATTTTAACTACATTATGTTTTTCGTTTCCTTTTAGTTTCTTTATTTCTTGAATAACGATATTATTTGAAATACTTTCTAAATAAAGCTTGATAGTGCTATCAATTAATTGTATTGCCAATTCCGCTCCTATTTGAAAAAAATAATCAATAAACAATTTTCTAATTACTATGTATTTTAGGTCATTCATCATTACACCCATATGTATTTCTTTTTCTCCCATTTTTTTATTTAATTAGATCCTCTATATTAACCCCTAAGACCTTTGCAATTTTTGCCATCATCATTACAGACGGCTTTTTGATTACGTTACTTTCCATTTTTGTAAGAGTAGTGTACTTAACTCCTGATTTAACAGCAAGTTCTTCTTGAGATAACTCTTTTTTTGTTCTGTATTTTTTAATATTTTCTCCAATGTTTATTTCTCTTGACATATTTTCAATTATTTGATAGTATTTAAATGATATAGTATATTTCTGACTTTTCAATATAATACTATCATAATTTTAAAAAATAATCAATGGCCGTATTCCCCTTTTTACAGGGAAACCCTAACCCTCCTAACCCCTCAAAAACGAAGGGGGCTGGAAAGAAGGAATTTTTACCAATTCATCGTCCGCCGAAGGCGGACTAGGGTGGGAAGCATTTCCGCAGTCTTTGTTAAAAAGACTTTAAGACAAAACAATTTTCCTACCTTTTTAAAGAAAAAGGGGTTGCGCGCGAAATTCAAAGAATGAAAAGAAAATTGTTTTGTCTTTCTCAACAGTTCTTGTTGAGCGGAAATGCTGGGGTGGGGTTAAATTACCCAATCTGGATTTTCTTCAAAAAAGGTTCTAATCTTAACCAGGAGGTACCGCAAACTGTTAATTTTATCATTTTCGGAGGTTATTACCTCGCCCTCACTACGTTCGGGCTCGTAATCTGCGATGATTTTATATGGGTTTTTGAAATCAAAAAACAAATTCTGATTGATTAAACGAAAAAATTAATAATATTTTGACCTTTTAAACACAAAATATGGAAAATCAAATCAAAAAGTTCTTTATTTACGCCCGCAAATCAACTGACTCGGAAGATCATCAAATTCGCAGTATTGAAGACCAGATCGCTGAATTACAAGAATTGGCCAAAAAAGAGAATATCGCCGTGGTTGATACTTTGATTGAAAAACAAACTGCGAAAACACCAGGCAGGCCTGTTTTTGCCGAAATGATTAAAAGATTGGAAGCGGGCGAAGCAATGGGAATTTTAGCCTGACATCCAGATAGGTTAGCCCGTAATTCTATTGATGGCGGACAAATTATATATCTTGTTGATACGGGAGTTATTAAAGAGCTAAAATTCCCTACTTTTTGATTTGATCCAACACCCCAAGGTAAATTTATGTTATCAATTGCTTTTGGACAGTCAAAATATTATGTTGATAATCTTTCGGAGAATATTAAACGAGGGCACAGACAAAAGTTAAAAAATGGCTTATGACCTCAAGTAGCTCCCCTTGGTTATTTAAATAACACAATAACAAAAGCAATCTATATTGATGAGATAAAAGCTCCTTTAGTTAAAGCCATTTTTGAAACTTATACTACTGGTAAACATACTTTAAAGGAACTTAGAAAGATTATCAATAATTTAGGATTGAAAGGGCGACGAGATCAATTGCTTTCCATCTCAAATTATCAATATTTATTGCAAAATCCTTTTTATTATGGAGTATTACGATATAATAATGAATATTTTGAAGGAAAGCATAAACCAATTATAACAAAGAAACTTTTTGATGAATGCCAGGAGGTTATGAAAAGAAAATCAAAACCGCAACAAGTGGCTAAGATGAAATTTTTTCTTTACCGTGGATTTTTCCATTGTGGAGAATGCGGTTATACTATAACGGCAGATAGAAAAATAAAGAAAAATGATAAACAATATGTATATTATTATTGCACTAAGAAAAATCCAAATCACAAATGTTCCCAACGCTTTTTTATGCGAGAAGAAAAAATTTTATCTCAAGTTAATAACGCAATTCAAAAAGTTTCTTTGTCTGATGATTGAGCAAATCAAATGATTAATGAGCTAGGAAACGAAAAGAATGAAAAAGCTCAATCAAATACCGCTTTTGTTCAAAAACTTAATGAGGAAATGATAATGATTGATATAAAACTAGAAAAGATAATGAGTGCTTATCTTGAAAACGCTTTGGATATTGAAGAATATCGAAATATAAAAAACAAACTTATCAATCAAAAACAACTTTTAAAAGATAAGTTATTAAGTTTTGAACAAAAAGGTAATAATTGGTTCGAACTCGTCGCCAACTTCATAAACTCCATAAAACAGAGCAATATTAACATATTGCAAGAAAATCCCGAACAGAGTCGAGATTTTCTAAAAAAGATTGGTTCGAACTTTCGTTTAATCAATCAGAATTTGTTTTTTGATTTCAAAAACCCATATAAAATCATCGCAGATTACGAGCCCGAACGTAGTGAGGGCGAGGTAATAACCTCCGAAAATGATAAAATTAACAGTTTGCGGAGAGGGAGGGATTCGAACCCTCGATAAGGTGTTACCCCTATAACAGATTAGCAATCTATCGCTTTCAGCCACTCAGCCACCTCTCCAGGTGTTTTATTGATTTTTAAAATCTTAACATAAAAACTTGCAAAAAACAAGAGAATTACTAAAATACCGATAAAGACTTGACTACTTTTCTTTCTTTTGCTATTATGTAGATATGATTAATCATATAATCGTATATAACTTGGGTTATATATGGGTCGAATTAATAAATATTAATATCAAACTAAATATGGAACAGGAAAACAATTGCTGTTGCAATATGAAGTGCGGCTTGGCTAAATGTAATATAGATATGACGATAAGAGAATTTTTAGAAGCCTGTGGAATTGATCCAAAGGTAGTAGAAACATTTTTGAAGAATTGCTGTAAGAAATAACGTATTTAAAAATCACTCGTCTTTGGATGAGTGATTTTTAAATGTAATTTGACAATAAATTTAGATTTTGTTAATATATAGATATGATTAAACATATAAAATTATGAATACACTTTGCTCTGAAAAATGTTTAGATTTGCTTCAAGCACTATCTGACAAAACAAGACAGGAAATTATTATGGTTTTTACAAGTAATAAAGAATTGTGTGCAAATGATATTGCTAATAATTTTTCATTAAGTCGTCCAACCATTTCTCATCATCTTAATTTGATGAAAAGAATTGGTATTTTAAATTCTCGCAAAGACGGAAAGGAAATGTATTATTCACTTAATAAATCCTATCTGGTTGATACATTAAAAATGATAATTAAATCATTTAAAAAATGCTGTTAATTATTTAAAAAATATTGTCATAAATACAATGATTATGAAAACTGACTTTGAAAAAATGTTAAAAGATAAAAAGGTTTTGATTTGAAGTTTAGGCCTTCATGGTGGCGGTATTGGAGCGGCAAAATTTTTTGCTAAGAACAAAGCCAAAGTTATTGTTACGGATTTGAAAGATAAAGTAGCTTTGAAGAAATCAATTGATAAATTAAAGAACTACAAGAATATACAATACCATCTAAACGAGCATTTGAAAGAAGATTTTAAAAACAATGATTTTGTTGTTATCAATCCTGCTGTAAGGCCAACTAGTGAATTCTATAAATTAGCTAAAAAGAATAAACAAAAATTAATTACTGATATGGGGTTTCTAATGGAGAATACTCCGGCTTTTGTTATTGGTATTACCGGAACTAAGGGGAAGTCAACAACAACAAAATTAATTTATGATTTGATTGAATACGAAATTAAGAAAAAAGAACAGCCATTCTTTAAGAAATTCAATAAAGTATTTTTAGGAGGAAATATTAGAGTTTCGCCTTTTGATTTTGTTGATAAACTAGATGATAAAAGTATTGTAGTTTTAGAGATGTCGAGTTTTCAATTGTATCATACTCAGTATGCTAAGACTAGTCCAAGAATATCGATAATAACAAATATAGTACCAGAGCATATTGATTGACATGGAGATTTTGAAGACTACTTGAGATCAAAATTATTGATTTGTAAATATCAAAAGAAAAATGATATTTTGGTTATCAACAAGAATTTGAAAAAAATTGTAAAGAATTTAAAATCTAAAATATTTTATTCAAATGGCGAAAACAATGAAAATGTTTTTCAATTAGCTAAGGCATTAGGTATTGATAGGAAAGACGTTGAATTGGTAATAAAGAATTTTAAGGGATTAGAAGGCAGACAAGAAGTGGTTAGCGTGATTAATGATCGAACTTTTATTAATGATACTTGTGCTACTCATCCGGAAGCTAATTTGTATGCTTTAAGAACTTTTGAGAATCCAATATTGATTTGAGGAGGGGTTGATAAAGGCTTTAATATCAAGCCTTTAGCTAAGGAATTCATGAAGAGGAATTTACGCATTTTTATGTTCAAGGGTACAGCTGGCGAGAGGATGCTAAAAGGCTTGAAAAAAGACTATGTTAAGAAATGTGTTACTAGCAATATTCAAACTATGGAAGATGCTGTTGAATTGGCGTACAAAGTAAGCAAGAAGGGGAATGTGATACTACTATCTCCGGGAGCTGCTAGCTTCAATATGTTCTTGAATGAATTTGATAGAGGAGAGAAATTCGTAAAGGCAGTTAAAAAATTGAAAAAGAATTAAATTAAAAATCGGCTTTAAGGCCGATTTTTTGTTATCTTGGTGTTATATTATATGACCAGATTTGAATTATAAATATTGTAACCAATCATAATATTGATATATCAGAAATACATCATCAAATAAACGAAGTACAAAGCATAGATACTAAATGAATTGACTTTATATCTTTTCTAAAACCAAGCATTATTGGTAAAGTTATTAATCCTTCTTTTTTGTCTTTAGAGATATCTCTTAAATCGCCATTAAAATTACGTATTACCAACAAGACACCAACAATAAATGATAGTGGATTTAAAAATCCAATTACCCCGGCACATAAGAAATAATACTGCAAACCTCTTAAAAATGGACCGTAAATTCCAAATCTTGGTAAATTTTTTCTAGTATAGAATAAACTACAAATTAAAAATCCAACCATAGCAATATTCCTATAAAAAACGACTCCTAAAATAATAAATATCAATCATAGATATTTAGGGAATTTAACTCTTATTGAGTGTTTATGGGAAAATTCTAAAAATAATAAAAAACCAAGATGCAAAAATACTATACCGATAATTTGGTGGAGATTAGCTTTTATGGCAATCATCAAAAGTATTAAATCTATTAGAGAATAGATCCGAATTTGGCCAAAAAGATTGAAATACTTATTAGCTATTTTCATATTTAAAAATATTAAATATATTGGTTAATGATTCGAAGTAATTGTTTTTTAGCATTGTTAATATCTCATAAATTAATTACAACATTATCAAATATTAAATTGTTATTGAAAAAATCAAGGTATTGTTGTTTTTGAATTAATATTCTTTTTTTGGTGTCAGATTTAGAATCTTTGCGTTGTTTTATTCTTTCAAATATAGTTTTGGGATCACAGTGAATATAAATGGCTACACTCTTAGGATATTTCTTTTTAAAATCTTTAATAGATTTTACATCATTAATAATAATAAAATGAATTTTATCATCTCTTAATGATTTTTTTAATAAATCTTTTCTTATGCCATAAGAATATCCACATCTTTTATAAATTAGTTCATAATTTAAAGCCATTAAATTATCAACAAATGTTAGCTCAGGATTATTCTTTTGACTTTCATTTTTACGTATCGGACGATTGGTATCTTTTGAATCTATAACATAATTTTTATTTCTGCAAATAGAGCGTAAAATGGTGGATTTACCAGATCCACTATTACCATAAATAATAAAAAATTTTATTATTTTGCCCATATTTATATGATTAATCTTAGTGCCGAGAGGGGGACTCGAACCCCCATGCCGTAAAGCACAAGCTCCTAAAACTTGCGTGTCTACCAATTTCACCACCTCGGCAGGTAGTGTCCCCGACAGGATTCGAACCTGTAATCTCAAGTTCCGCAAACTCGCATTCTATCCAATTGAACTACGGGGACAAGTACAATACTTAGTTGGCCAAGTATTGATTGTTTTGTTTTAAAACATTATCTTTTTTATAATCTGATCAAAAGTACTACTAATCATATCTTCTAATTTAGAATACTTATTGATAAGAGATAATATCTCTCTTTGATTATCTTCATTAAAAGGTACATAGATCTTTGTCGCAGGAAAGGTATTAGGAATTAAAGAAATTAAAGATACGTTTTCTTTTAATTTCTCAATACCACATTTACTAATACTAGTTCAAGGAATGTTTTGATCTTGAATAGTTAATCCTTGTTGATCAATTCTAAAATTATCAATTTTAGTATTACGTTGAACTATCATAACAAATCCAAGAACAACTATTAAGGTTAAAATTCAATTGTTGTATTTATACCCTAAATAAATAACAATAGCGGAGAATAAGAAGAGGAGAATATAGAAGACAACATGCTTTTCTTTGATTTCGTAGGTTCATTCAAAAGAATCGATATCTAAAGGAATGAATTGCTTAGAATCAACTACTGGCTTTTCTTCAATACTTTGCTCTTCAACTTTTGAATCAATCTCGTCTAGACTTTCAAAGACGTTTTGTTCTACTGGATCAGAAGTAGGTTTAGAAGATACTCTGGTTATTTTTATTTTTTTTGTTTTTGGTTTTGTTGCTTTTGGTTCCATATATATTGTTTATATATTTATGTTGGTATATTACCACAAATTATCTATTTTTACAATAGAGGCTGGTGTTGCCAGAATCATAATTTTATGATAAGATACTTAAAATTTGTTCTTAGGAGGTTCGTTGTGCGAGAAGAAATGAAGGTTAGAGGGGCAATCGTAATTGGCGCTTTGTTTGGTTTGTATCTATTTTTTGGAGGAGATGCTCTTGTAAAAACAACTGCGAAAAAACTATTTCGTAGTAATGCGCCAGCAGAAAAAATAGCCAATAATCAAAAGGTTATTTCCATTTTTGACCTTGTTAATATGCGGGCGCAAGAGGAAGTTAATAACCCAGTGCTTCTTTCAATCGTGGAAGAGAGTAGAAAAAACGGCTTTTCCTTTGAAAATGATGGTACCATTCTTTTCACCCTAAATAAGGTAGATTTAAAGAATGTAAGGGAGCCGCGTATAACAATTCCCCTAAAAGATGTTATTTTAGATCAAATCAAAATAGACAAAAGTGTATTAACATTTCTACGAATAGAATACTTTTACTCGAAAGAAAAAGGTAAAAGCTATTTAAGATTCACAGCTGATGTTGAAAGATATTTTGGAAAAATTCAATTGAATTACCGAACGGGCGAAAAAATAATATCTGAGATTCTCTTTTATCCTCCAGGTTAGTTGTTATGCCAAAATTGGCAAACTTCACCACATGTTTATGCTTACGCGAAGATAAATATGTGGTGTTTTTATTTTCTGTTGAATAAACTACAATAATATGATAAAATAGAAACAACTTAAATAATTAAATTTTTGAAATGGCACTTAATCATATCTTATTCATTCCTGATGGAAATAGAAGATGAGCTAAAAAAAGAAATGAAAATCCTTGAGAGGGTCATAAGGCAGGAGCAGAATCTTTTAAAGAATTAATGGACTATATCACCAAAAATAATGTTGTCAAAAACGTTTCTTTTTGAGCTATGTCAAAAGATAATTTTATTAAAAGACCTAAAAAAGAAATTAGTTTTTTAATTAAGGTTATTAATGAAGCTTTTAAGAAATTCACTGAAGACAAAGTCATTAGTAAAAGAGGAGTAAATATTAAATTCTATGGATCTTGAGATAAGCTATTTGATGCAAAGACCGTTGCTAATTTGAAAAAAATCGAAAAAGATACTAAAGATAACAAGAATTTTAATTTAGCTATTCTATTAGCTTATGATGGCAAAGAAGAATTATTGAATGCGGTAAATAAGCTAAAGAATAAGACTAGAATACATGAAGCTGATATTAAGAATCAACTTTGGACTAGCAATGTTCCTAATGTTGATTTGATTATTCGTACTGGAGTTAATGGTGATCCCCATTTAAGTGGGAATGTACTATTATGACAGACTAGCTATTCACAATTGTATTTCTCAGAGTTGTTTTGACCGGATTTCAATACCACTGAATTTAAAAAGGCGGTTGTCGATTTCAATAAGAGAGAAAGACGAGAAGGGAAATAATATCAAATACTACTATGTTTAATGAGAATGTGCCAAAAATAAAAACTCAATGAAATCAAAATGCTAAAGAGATTGAAAAAAGAGCTTTGTTTATTTTGGAACGCCTTGGTTTTAAAAGCTTTGATGAGTTAAGGGGTAAAAAAATATTAGACATAGGATCCTATAGCGCTGAATTTGCTTTAGGTGCCAGAGAGAAAGGAATTGAAATTATTTGTAGTGATATAAAAGAAGAATGCCAAAAAGCTGGATTAGCACAAGGCCTTAATTATATTTTGGCTAATGCAAACAATCTACCTTTTAAAGATAGTAGTTTAGATTTAGTTTTGTCACACGCCTCAGCACCAACAGTTTTATCAAAAAAAGAAGATATTATAAAGATATTGCAAGAAGTAAAAAGGGTATTAAAAGAAGATGGTGAATTTCGTTTTGGGCCGACTTATTTAGGAAAAGATATATTTTTAGATAACGAACTTTTTACTGCTGAAGAGAAAAAAATACTTAACGTTAAACAAAAAATTGAAAGAATCAGAGAAGCCTCTTTAAAATTTCTTCAAAATTATGACCCTAACATTACTGAAACTTTATTATCATATGAGGGACGCATACCAAAACTATATTATACAATGAAAAAAATTTAAACTTTAATTATGATTACAATACTACAATCTTTAATTCTAGGGGCAATACAGGGATTAACAGAATTCTTACCTGTTTCTAGCTCAGGGCATTTACTTTTATTAGAAAGATTCTTTCAAATTAAAGAAAATGTAGTTTTATTGAATTTGATGTTGCATTTGGGAACAGTATTAGCTTTGATTTGTTTTTTTTGAAAAGACTTAATGCTGATTTTAAAACAAAAAGATTGAAATTTAGTTAAGAATTTGTTTATTGCTTTTGTAACAACAGCAATTTTTGGTTTTTTGTTCAAAAAAACAATTGAAGATGTCTTTATATATAGTAATAGCTTAATACCTGTAGCTTTGGGGTTCATCTTTACAGCGATTATATTGTTTTTAACCATGAGAAATAATAGCAAAAGAGAGATAAGTACATTAACTATTACTGAAGCTATTAGGATTGGATTTGTTCAGGCAGTAGCTATTGCTCCAGGGGTATCTAGATCGGGGCTAACGTACTTTATGACTTTAAAGTCAGGGATAAAGCCTAAAGATGCTTTTAAGTTTTCTTTTTTGTTATCAATCCCTACTATATTAGCGGCTACGGCTGTTGAATTTTTGTCTGATTACAAAGGTTTGAGTGTTGGAATTAATTGAACAACTATTGGCTTGGGCTTGATTATTTCCTTTATTTTTGGTAATTTAGGATTAATGCTATTCAGACAAATGACTAAGACTTCTAAAGTTTGGATATTTAGTATTTATTTAATAATCTTAGGCTTAGTATTGATAATTTAGGCGAGAGTAGCACAGTGGTAGTGTGTCTGCCTTCCAAGCAGAATACGCGGGTCCGATTCCCGTCTCTCGCTCCCTTCTATATATATGCAATATAACTTTAAATTATATGGATACAAATGCAAATTATGCAATTGAAGTAAAAGAATTGACTAAGAAATTCTCATCCCTTACAGCGGTTGATAAGGTTTCTTTTAATGTAAAACAAGGAGAGATCTTTGGATTCTTAGGGCCTAATGGAGCCGGGAAGACAACAACGGTAAATATGTTATGTACTTTGCTATTACCGACTACTGGAGATGCATTAGTAAATAATATGAGCGTAATTAAAGATCCTTTGAATGTTCGAAAGTCTATTGGAATTGTATTCCAAGAATCAACGTTAGACAATCATTTGACCGTAAAAGAGAATCTATATTTACATGCCAAACTATATGGATTAACAAATGAAGAATTCAATAAGAAATTGTATTTGATTACTAAGCTAGTTGATTTGGATGACAAATTAAATACTTCAGTAGGACAGTTATCAGGTGGAACCAAAAGAAGAATTGAAATTGCTAGAGTCTTAATTCATGAACCAAGAATTTTGTTTTTAGATGAACCAACTGTTGGTTTGGATGCTCAGACAAGGAATAAGATATGGGATTACTTATTGAAGGTTAGAAAAGAAAATAATATGACAATATTTCTAACTACTCAATACATTAATGAAGCGGAGATTTGTAATAGAGTTGGAGTTATTGATCATGGTGAGATTGTAGCATTAGATACACCTGAGAATTTAAAAAATATTTCGAATAAGGATACAATTGAAATTCAAACATTAGATAATTTAAAGGCAATTGAAGAAATTAAAAATATGTTTCCTGATATATTTATAAAACAATTCGGGAAGAATATTATTATTAAGACGGAGAAGGGTGAGACATTCTTGCCAAAGGTATTAGAAGCTATTACTGGCGAGATTCTATCAATCAACTTAACAAAACCAACACTAGAAGACGTGTTCTTAGAATTAACTGGCAGACAAATAAGATAAAAATATGAAGAAAGAAGATTTGAAAAAAGAATGTTCTGGAATATATATTATCTGATATCGCGAGATGTTGTTGTTTTTCAGAAACAAAATCAAATTGTTTACTTCTTTTTTTGTACCAGTAATGCTAACGATATTTTTGGGAAGTGGATTAGCATCATTCTTCCCAACAGCTAATCAAGTAGCTAATTTTTCTAATTTCTTTTATAGCGGAGTATTGGTTTTAAGTATTGTGGTGAATGTCTTTGATTCAACAATATCATTAGTCTGAGATAAGGAGTTTGGATTCATGAGGGAGATATTAGTAGCCCCATTATCAAAGACCGAGATAATCTTTGGAAAGATACTGGGGGCAGTTACTCGAGGATTAATGCAAGGAATTGCTTTATTGATTATTGCTCCAGTACTAGGAATTAATTTCTTTGTATATCAAATATTTTTGTTACTAGCTATTATGATTTTGATTTCTATTGGTATTGCAGGGTTAGGTATTATTACCGCTTCGTTAATCAAAAGAATTGAAACTTTTTCAGTCATATCACAGATATTTGTGTCACCATTATTATTCCTATCGGGAGCCTTTTTTACATTGGAGAAGACACCGCATTGAATGCAGATGATTAGCTATTTTAATCCTTTGTTCTATGCAGTAAATGGAGTAAGAATCTTGGTATTTAATACCGAATTCATTCCCAAGCCAATGGCCAATATGATCTTCTATAATTTCAATTTTTCTTTTATAGTTTTGTTTGTTTTTGCCTTGGTATCTTTAACAGCTTCGGTAATGGTATTTAGCAGAGTAAGTATTATAGAAGTAATACGAAAAATACTAGAAGAGACTGAGGATATGATCTAAACTTGATTACAAATGTATTGTTATCTTAAATATTATAAAGAAAACTCTGAGTTATTAAGCAGCTTTGATTCTTTTTTTATTATTGATTTTTGAAAAAATATGATATAATATTATTAATAAGAATTAATTTTTATTAAATATGAAAAAACAATTAAAAAATAAAATACCTGACAATCAAATTGCTTTTTATCAGTCACCGGATGGGTCTGTGAATATTGAGGTTCTTTATTCAAACGAGAACATATGGCTTACTCAAAAGAAAATGGCAGAACTTTTTGACTGTTCCACTGATAACATTTCGCTTCATTTAAAGAACATTTACAAGGAAAAAGAGGTAGATCAAAAATCAACCACCGAGGAATTCTCGGTAGTTCAAAATGAAGGCAACAGAGATATTGGAAGAAAATTAAGAATGTATTCTTTGGAAGCTATTATTGCTGTTGGTTATCGAGTAAATTCCGAGCGAGGTACCCAGTTCCGTCAATGGGCGACGGGGATTCTAAAAAACTATATTTACAAAGGTTATGCTTTAGATTCCAATAGAATGAAATATGGATCTCGCTTTAGTACTAGATATTTTGACGAGCTCTATGAAGAAATCAAAGATATTCGTACAAGTGAAAGAATGATTTATCAAAAAATTACCGATATTTATGCTACTGCAATTGATTACTCCCCAAAGGCTTTTGAAAGTAAGCAATTTTTTGCTACCGTTCAAAACAAACTTCATTTTGCTATAACTGGCCAAACTGCAGCAGAAATTATTGCCGATAGAGTTAGTAGCAAAAAAGAAAAAATGGGGCTAACTTCTTGAAGACGTTCTCCTCAAGGAAAAATTATGCCTAGTGATACAGTAATTGCAAAGAACTATCTGAATAAAAAAGAATTGGAACATTTAAATCGTATAGGTAATATGTACTTAGATTACGCTGAAATGCAAGCAGCTCGTGGCAAAGTAATGACTATGAAAGATTGAATTGAAAAATTAAATGTTTTTCTCAAATTCAGCGAATATACAATATTAACTAATGCGGGTAAAATAAGTCATGAAATTGCCGAAGCGTTGGCATTAAAAGAATATGAAAAATACCGCGTAAAACAAGATAAGAATTATATTTCTGATTTTGACAGGGAAGTCAAAAGATTATTAAGTTTAAAAAAGAAAAAATCCAAATAAGATTTAATAAATTGGCGATTGATATCATGCTTTTTATACACAGATATAGAACATGGATTTTATGCCGTATGTGGCCTAAACTTGCGTTCTTGAGATAAATGTGCTAAGATAAAAAGCAATTAACTAAATAATAAGGTAAACAATTATGTTAACAATTAGATTAAAAAGTGAAGGAAAGAAACATCAAAAGACAATGAGAATTGTAGTCGTTGATTCTAAAAAATCATCTATTAGCAATAAATACATTGAAAAGATTGGTTGATGAATTCCATCTCAACACAAACACGAAATAAATGGTGAAAAAGCTTTGGCTTGAATTGCTAAAGGGGCTCAGCCAAGTGCTACAGTTCACAATTTATTAGTAGCTGATAAGATTATCGAAGGGAATAAGATTCCTAAGCATAATCATTCAGAGAAAGCTGTTGAAGCTAAGAACAAGAAAGATAATCCAGAACCAGTTGTAGAAGAAGTTAAAGAAGAGAAAGTGGAAGGGGTAGCTGAAGCTGTTGAGGAAGTTAAGGAAGAAGTTGCTGAAGAAGTAAAAGAAGAGACTCCAACAGAAGAAGTTACAGAATAATTTCACAATTTAAAACTAGCTGATTACTCAGCTAGTTTTTTTGTTTTAAAATGCTTGACTTTTATTTTAATATAATATAATATATTGATAGATAATTCCAATTGGTCGGATTATCAAAATTAATAAAAAGTTATAATAGAATAACATGGAACAACATACAGACATGGTTGTTTTGGAAACTATTTTAAAGAGCATTGTGAGCAATCCAGATGCCGTAACAATAGATCGCCAAATCGATGAGAGAGGAGTTCTCTTAACAGTTAATGTCGACCCAGCAGATATGGGACACTTAATTGGCAGACAAGGAAGAACAATCCAATCCATCAGAACTTTGATTAAAATTGTTGGTGCTAAGAATCAAGCTCGCATCAATATCAAAATTCCTGGTTCACAAGACGATTCAAGATATCAAAATCGAGAAGAAGGCGGATATCAAAACAATACCAGACCACAAGAGACTGATAGAGTATCCGATGCGTTAGATGATTTGAAAATCTAAATTCAAAAATTAAAAAAGGTGGCTTTGATAAGCCCCTTTTTTTTATGTACTTTATATGATAGAATAGAACAAAATATATATTATGAAACAAATCTTTGGGTTGATAAAAATTATGTTGGCTTTTGTATTGATAGTCATTGGGCTATGGTTTTTTGATTATTTAAAACAACATAGTAATGATTTTGAAATCATTAGCAATACTACTACAACTACAAAGAATGCTACGGAACAAAAGTTGTTATCGCAAATATATACTACCCCAATTAGTTATGTAGTGAATGACGAAAAAAGTATTTTGATTGATTTGACAAATATGAATCTATTCTTGTTGAAGAATGGAATGATATATAAAACAATAAAAGTATTACATAAGGGACCTAGTAACTTATGATTCCAATCACCGACTAACTACTTTAATGTTGGGGTAAAGTATACTTTATTGAAGTCAGGAATAGTTAATGTGTATATGCCTTATTCAGTACAGATACATCAAGATTTTTTTGTACATGGCATTCCATACTTTCCAGATGGAACAAGGGTTACTAGTAAATTCAGTGGAGGATGTTTGAGGCTAGCAGATACTGACGCTAAGGTTGTTTATGATTTTGCAGATAGGAATAACAAAATTATTGTTTTTGAGACGGCAATTGATAACAAGAATTTAAAAGAAGGCTTCTATAATCCAATTGATTCAAATAGATATTGAATTCGTCAAAGTTTTAATTCACCATTAAAGATTAATGGCGAATACTTACAGCATTCAGGAATTGATATGTCTACTAAAGAACCTGAAAATGTAAGAGCGATATATGAAGGGACTGTTAGCTCAGTTATTGTTATGGGAGGATCGGATGCTGGGTTTGGTAATACTATAATTATTGAACATAATATTAATAATGAAATATATTATAGCCTATATGCGCATTTAGAATCAATAAACAAAGATATCGTGGTAGGAAAGAAATTAAAAGGTGGAGACATTATTGGTGTTACCGGAGCTAGTGGGTATGGATGCCAGAACTATTGAAGAATTGGGAAGGATGGCTGTGATGAAAATGATTTTTTGGATAGACATTTACATTTAGAGATAAAGACTAAACCGATACTTACTAATAGCGAAGGTACGGATGATTGCTTACAGAAGGATGGGAATAAGGGACCATGCTATGGGTATTCACCTAAGGATCCTTTGAAGTATGGATATAGCAATCCTTTAAAATTTATTACTGAAGAATAAAAATTTTAAAAAATATATATGAAAACTAAAATATTTAATATTCTAACAATCTATCCTAATATTTTTGAATCATATTTTGATTCGGCAATTATTAAAAAAGCAATTGATAAAAAGATTGTTAAGATTAATATTAATAATCTCAGAGATTACGCGACTGATAATTACAAGTCGGTTGATGATAAGCCTTATGGTGGTGGAGCCGGGATGATTATTCGAATTGATATTGTTTTTCGAGCATTAAAAAAGATTTTGAAGAATTTCAAAACCAAAAGCAGGGTTATTGTATTTTCGGCTAAGGGAAAGACACTAAATCAGAAGGACTTGGAAAGGCTAAAAAAGTATGATAATATAACACTAGTTTGCGGGAGATTCGAAGGAATAGACCAAAGAGTAATAGATAAGATGGCAAATGAAGAGATTTCTATTGGTAATTATGTCTTAGCTGGAGGGGAAATACCAGCTATGGTAGTAGTGGAAGGGATTACTAGACTATTACCAGAAGTATTAGGGAATAGAGATTCTTTGACTGAGGAATCCTTCAAAGAAGAAGGCTTCTTAGAAGCCAATCAATATACCAGACCAGAAGTCTTTTATCCTAATCCTAAGAACAAAAGAATTTCTTGAAAAGTTCCTAAAGTATTATTATCAGGGAATCATAAAGAAATTGAGGAATACCGAAATAACAAATTAAAAAAATAAATTATGAATGTTTTGCAAAGCTTATCGTTTTCAATAATTAATTTAACGCCACCATGGTTTTTTAATGTTTTGAATTTTTCATCTTGATTGTGAGTTCAATGACTAGGTAGTTTAGCAGTATTATTCTTAGGCAGAACTATCTTTGTTTTTATTAGAACTCAATTACATTTTCGAAAGATTAAAAAAACATCTTTTGAAGAATTAGCTGGAATTGTAAAAGAAAAGAATATTCCTTTTCCGATGTTCACAGTTGTAGTTCCAGCTAGAAATGAAGCTGACGTGGTAGAGAGAACGGTGAATAAATTAACAGAATTAAATTATCCAAAGGATAGATTTGAGATTGTAGTAATTACTGATGAGAAAGAACAGATATATAACAAAGATAATGAAGTCACTACTCAAGAAGTAATGGCAAAAGTTATTGATGACTTGAAGAATCAACCAGTAAGAATATATAATTTAAATGTACCAAATAACTTTGATGGTAATTTCCACGGGAAGATGATGGATTGCGAAGTAAAATCAACTAAAGGCAGAGCTTTGAATTATGCCTTTACCGAGATGTTTGAACATTTTAATACCAATACAGACTTCTTTGCATTCTTTGATACTGATGATCATCCTGATAAGAATTGTTTGATCGAGATCGCTAAAGCTAATATTAATTTTCCTGATAGAAAGGTATTTCAAATGCCAATATTCCAATGCAGGAATTTCTGACAGATATCAACCTTTTCAAAGATTATTGCTTTAGGACAATCTTTTACACATGAAATATTCTTACCTTGAATTATGACTTGGTTACCATTCTTAGGAGGAACCAATCTATTTATTCAAAAGGATGTATTATTCGCCGTTGATGGTTTTAATTACCATTCAATTACGGAAGACTTGGATTTAGGAATTGCAATTTACTTAAGAACTAATAATTGACCCCATTATTTGCCTTATGCTTCTACCGAACAAACACCAGGAAATATCAAGGCATTCTTAAAGCAAAGACATAGATGGGCTTTGGGACAATTAGAAGTTATCAAGAATTTGAAAGAAATGAAAAAAGAAAAAAGTGAAATGGGAAGAAAAGCAAAGATACTGTATTACAAATTGAATTTCTATGGACCAGGGGAGTGAACCGTATTCTTCTGATTGACAGTCTTGAGTGTTATAATCTTAATTACCAGACTATTTAGAACTTTAGTAGTAATACTAGGTATGCAAGGAGTAATCTCTTCATTCTCAGTATCATTACTTACTAAAGAAGTATTAGCTTCGATCTTTACTTATGCTGGTATGCCTATGATTATCTTTTCTTTGATTTTGTTATTACATTATAATAAATTCGTTGAATACAAGGAGAATTGTTGGCAAATTGGCAAGAAGTTAGTTAAGTTTATCTTAGAAACTTCGTTTATAATACCATTCATTGTTGTATTGTATCCATTACCATTCTTTTCAGCTTTTTGAAAGTATTCTACTGGATATTACAAACACAGAGAATTGACTTGAGTCAAAACTCCAAGAACTAAGGAATAGAAAAAGGGGCTAATGTCTGTACGACACTAGCCACTTTTTTTGTTTATTTTAGCAAACTACCGAAACGTAAAAATGCTTAAAATTACAACTAAGATTAAAGAACTCCAACATAACCAAACGTAAAATCTTTTTCCCTTTTGACTGACTAAAATAACTCTCGCTTCAACGCTGTCCGAAATAACAAGAACTGGTTCTCTAAATATAACTAGGTTAAACTCCGTTTCATCATTAGCAGTACTAGCGTTAATAAAATACGACTTTAGTCGTTCTTCCCATACAGGATTTAACGTTTTTTCTCCAACAACAATCTGAAACATTCCTTTCGAATAAAAGCGTGATATATTCGCTCGAGTAATTTTACAGTCTTCATAACAATTGATATGAATTACGCCATCGGCTGACGCTTCATAACTAGTATACCTTCTCTCCTCAAAATTAAATATTTTTATGAGAGAAATGAAAAATAACGATCCCAAAAGAACAATAATTATAATTCCAAAAGTCATTTTTATCTCCTTTTCAAATTAAAATTTTATAATCATACTATACCATATTTATTCATATAATGCAAACTCGAGCAACCCTACTATATATAGTAGAGATAGACCACTTGAATATTTATCAAAAATAAGTTAAAATGTAATTGTAAAAAAATAAACATACAATTATGATTATCAATTGATTATCTCATTCATTCTTTAAGATAGAGACTCAGGGGAATATTATTGCTATAGATCCTTTTAATGAAGAAGCTGTTGGCGTCAAACCTTCACGCTTCAAAGCTGATATTGTATTATCATCACATGATCATGACGACCATAATAATATTGATTTGATTATGGGTGAACCTTTTGTATTAAAAAACAGTGGAGAAATTGAAATTAACAATATCTTTGTTAAGGCTATAGAAACTTTTCATGATAACAAAGAAGGTGAAGAATTAGGAAAGAATAATATCTTTGTAATTGATACTGAAGGAATGAGATTAGTCCATATGGGAGATTACGGAGAACGAAAAATGAAAGATGATTTGATAGAGAAGTTAGGAAGTGTAGATATTCTATTAATTCCTGTAGGGAATGATAAGATAATGAGTATCAGTGAAGCAATTGATATCATTAAGAAGATTGAACCAAAGATTGTAATACCAATGCATTACCAAACTCAAGGACCAAAGAACAATGAAGAGATAATTAAGAAGTTTATTAAAGAGATTGGAATGGAAGCTGAGACATTAGATAAGTTGAATATCAAGAAAGCTAATTTGAGTGATGATGAAGATGCTCAAATGCAATTAATCATTTTACAAAACTAATTTAAAACATATATATGGCAGACAAAAATATTGAAAACGAAAATCAAAATGACAAGATTTTAAAATGTGATATCAGCCAGGAATTAAGAGAGTGCTATATCGACTACGCAATGTCAGTTATCGTATCTCGTGCTATTCCTGATTGTCGAGATGGTTTAAAACCCGTACAAAGAAGAATTCTTTATTCTATGAAGGAATTAGGAATTGGGCCAACAGTTAAGTTCAAGAAATGCGCTTTGATCGTTGGTCATGCGATGGGTAGATATCATCCTCATGGTGATATGGCTATTTACGATACTTTAGTTAGAATGGCCCAGCCTTTCTCATTAAGATACACATTAGTTCAAGGTCAAGGAAATTTTGGCAGCGTCGACGGGGACCCGGCGGCAAGTTCTAGGTATACTGAGTGTCGTATGATGGCTATTGCTGACGAGATGTTCAACGACATAGAGAAAGAGACAATACCATTAGTCCCTAACTACGATAATAGCTTAAAAGAGCCAAAAGTATTACCAACCAAAGTGCCACAATTGCTATTGAATGGTACTACCGGTATTGCTGTTGGTATGGCTACTAATATTCCACCACATCATTTAGGAGAATGTATGGATGCCGCTATGTTCTTAGCAGATAATCCTGATTGCAATACTGATGATTTAATGCAATTCGTTAAGGGACCTGATTTTCCAACTGGTGGAACAATCTATGGATGAAATGAGATTAGAGAAGCTTATGCTACTGGTAAGGGTAAGGTTTTAATTCGAGGAACCGCTGAGATAGTAGAGAATGATAAGACTCGTCAGATTGTTATTACAGAAATTCCATACATGGTAAATAAATCCGAATTAATTAAGAAGATTGCAAACTTAATTGAAGAGAAGAAGATTATAAATATTCGTGATATTCGAGATGAGTCGGATAAGAGTGGTATGACTATAACTATTGACTTAAAGAAGGAAGCAAATCCAAAGAGTATTTTAAATCAGTTATATAAATATACTGATTTGGAAAAGTATTTTCATGTAAATGCTATTGCTTTGATTGATGATGGTTTGCAACCAGAGTTATTAAGTTTGAAAGATATCTTAAGAGAGTTTTTAGATTTCCGAAAGATTGTTATCTTTAGACGTACTCAATTCTTATTGAGAAAAGCTAAAGAGAGACTACATATTTTGGAAGGTTTGAAAACTGCTTTGGATCATATTGATGAGATTATCGAAATTATTAAAAAGTCAGAAAGCAAAGAAGATGCTAATTTAAAATTATGCAAAGCTTTTAAATTCACAGAGATTCAAGCTAATGTAATTTTGGAAACAAAATTACAAGCTATTGCTAAATTAGAAAAGATTAAGATTTTAAATGAATTAAAAGAGAAGCTAGATGCTATAGCTGAATACGAAGGAATTATTAAAGACCAAAAAAGAATTATTAAGATTATGAAACAAGAGTTTGCTGAGATCAAGGAAAAGTTTAATGATGAGAGACGTACTAAAGTTGTTAAGGGTATGCCAGATAAGATAGAAGAGAATGATTTAATTCCTGAGGAAGATGTTTTGATTACTTTATCTCAGAATGGATATATCAAGAGAATGAGTGCTGGAATCTTTAGAACTCAACAACGAGGCGGTAAAGGAATTACTGCTTACAATGGCGGAGACAATGATTTGTTAGAACATATTCTAACAATCAATACTAAAGATAATCTACTATTCTTCTCTGATAAGGGTAAGGTATATCAGACTGGAGCTTATGATATTAATGATGCTTCCAGAGAATCTAAAGGGAAGGCAATTCAAAACTTTATTGATATATCGGGAGACGAAAAGGTTACTGTGGTACTAGGACATAACAAAGAGATTGCGAAGAACAAAAAGTATTTAATCATGGCAACTCAGAATGGCGTGATTAAGAAAACTGAATTGACTGAATTTCAAAATATTCGTAAGAATGGATTGCTATCTATAAAACTAGATAAGGATGATTTATTAAAGTGAGCTGATTTTTCATCAGGCGATGATTTAGTTTGTTTGGTTACCAAACAAGGCCAATCAATTACTTTTTCTGAGAAAGATGTTCGATCTATGGGTCGCTCTAGCTCTGGAGTAACTGGCATTAAATTAGCTAAGGATGATAAGATAGTTGGAATGATGGTATTGAATAAGGCAGCTTCTAAAGCAGCTTCGGCTATAGTGTCTATTAGCCAATTAGGTTATGGCAAGAAGACATTATTGAAGGAATACCGATTACAAAAACGTGGTGGTACTGGAATTAAGACATTCAAGATAACTCCAAAGACTGGATTATTAGTTACTAGTAAACTAGCTGATAGCCAAGAAGTTTTAATTGCGATTTCCAATAAAGGATTAATTTTGCAAACGGAATTAAGTGCAATACCATGCTTAAGCCGTACGACTCAAGGAGTTAAGATAATGCGAATTGACGAAGGTGACGGGGTATCAGAAATTGTTTTGTTTTAAATTGTTTTTAATATGCTTTTATGATATATTAAAAGTATCATAAATAACAAATAAATATGGAAATATTGTTAAGCCCAAATAAAGTAATTGAACATATACCACTATGAGATGGTATTGCGATTGCTGATTTTGGTTCTGGTTCAGGAATCTTTACAATTGAATTAGCAAAGAATTTAAACAACAATGGCAAGATACTAGCAGTTGATGTATTAGAAAGGCCATTGATGTTTTTAATGGAGAACGCTAAGAGACAGAATGTAGCTCATTTGATAAATACCAAAGTTTGTAATTTGGAAACGAAAAATTTAGGTAGTGGTTTTCAAAATTCTTTTGATGTGGTTATGATAGTTAATGCTTTATTCCAAATCAAAAACAAAGAGAATGTAATCAAAGAAGCAAAGAGAATACTCAAGCCTAATGGCTTCTTATTCATTGTTGATTGAGATTCATATAAAATACCATTGAATGATAAGTTGTTCCCAGTTAAGAAAGATTCGTTGATCGAAATGGTTCAAAAGACTGGGTTCAATCTAAAGGAAGGATTAAAATTATCAAGTACTCATTTTGGCTTAATATTTATTAAACAATAACCATCATGGAAAAATCATTTTTTCAAAAATACAAGACTTGGATATTAATTATTGGTTTTGTATTGTTGATTGTTTTTGGATCAACACTATTTAGCGGTATTAAAAGAACTATTACTTTAAATGTTTGAGGTAGTGGTTTTACCGAAGAACAATTTGATTTACTATCAAAGAATATCAAGAGTACTAGCAAAAATAATATTAAATTTGTTTATACTGAGATTGATAAGGATGATTACGAAAATGATTTATTAGATTCTTTTATTCATTCAAAGAGTCCTGATATATTTTTGATTAATAATGAACAATTAGGGAAGTTCAAAAAATTAATTTCACCAATGGATTTGAGTGGGAAATACAATATCTCAAATCTTCAAAAAGATTTTCCAACTATTATTAGTGACGAAGCAGTATTGAATGATAAATTAATGTTAATGCCTTTAGCAATTGATAGCTTAGCACTATATTACAATCGAAATATCTTTGATAGTTTAGCGATTCCTAATCCACCAAAGACTTGAAATGCAATTAATGAATTAGTTCCTACATTAAGACAGTTGGATAGCTATAAAAGAATTTCTAGATTTCCAATTGGGTTAGGTGATAGTAGTAGCATTACTAATAGTTCGGATATATTATCATTAATAATCTTACAATTAGGTGGTAAGATTATTGATACAATGGAACAGAGAACTATGGTAACTGAGAGAGTTAGAATGGGCGAGAACTACATTAGTCCAGCTGAAGAAGCTTTGAAGTTCTACACACAATTCTATCAGTCCAATAATCAAAGCTATTCTTGAAATAGATCAGCTAATAATGATTTAGAAGCTTTTGCAAATAACAACTTGGGAATATATATTGGTTACTTTAGTGATAAAGGATTATTGAATGAAAAGAATCCTAATTTAACTTATGGAATTTCCGAAATGCCTCAAGTATCTTCAAATAGCAATACTAATATTGGAAGATTCTGAGGCTTTACAGTATCAACTCAATCTAAGAATAAGAATGTAGCTTGAGAAGCTTTGGGATTACTAAGCAGTCCTGAGAATATGCAATCAGTTTTGAATTTCTCTAAATTCCCACCAGCTAATAGAACTTTGATAAGTCAATACTATAATGATCCAGATTTAGGAATTTTTGCAAAACAGGCTTTGAATAGTAAAAGTTTTTATCATCCTGATGCTAAGGGAGTCAAAGATGCTTTTTGAAAGGCAATTGATTCTACTAATTTAGATAACAATCCTAGGAATAGTGTTGAAGAATTAAATCAAAATTTAACAAATTTAATGTATAATAATTAATATATGAAAAAATATCTTTTAATATTAATTACAGTTTTGTTGGTACTTCCAAGTTTCGTATTGGCTGAGGGAGGGTTAGTTCCTTGTGGAGGAACTGGACAACAAGCTTGTACTTTGTGCGATTTGATAGGATTAGGTCAGAGCTTACTGAATTTATTTATTAAAGTCATCCTATTCTATGTAGCTTTGTTCATGCTACTATATGCTGGGTTCTTGATTATTACAGATAAGAATAAGAAACAAGGGTACGAGATGATTAAGAAAGTTTTGATTGGAATTATAGTAGTATTACTAGCATGAACAATTGTAAATACTATTATATATATCTTAGCACCGAAGGCGGTTGATAATAACGGAAAATCTTTATTGAAGAATTGGAATAAAATAGAATGCGGTTCCGGGAAGATTCCTCAAGGAGATGTTGATAAGACTCAAACTAATAACGATGCCGTCGAAGTTCGAAATTAATTAATTAATAATTTAATAAAATATTATGAAAAAACTTTTAACAATATTATTAGTTCTATGCTTGAGCTTAACAGCGGTATCAGCTTTTGCTCAAATGAACGAAGTAGAACTAGTTGATCCTTTAGGAGGACAAGATATTTGAGGAATTATCAATCGAGCCATAAACTTTTTATTCATGATGTGTTTGTATGGTGGATTGATTATGATCATCTGGGCAGGATGAACATATATTACATCCCAAGGTGATACCAAGAAGACAGGGGTTGCGGTAAAGATGATTCAATCAGTATTAATTGGTTTGGTAATTGTTTTGTTAGCTAAAGCTATAATTGGTTTTACATACTACATCGTTACTGGTAAGAAGGGCGGAGTACCTAATCTAAATGGCGGTAGTAAAACTACTCAGGAAGAAAATACTCCTTATACAGGAAGTGATACACCCGCAGTAGATACTCAGTATTACAATCCCGATGGTTCTAATGCTCCAGTGTTAAATAACTTAAATTTTGGACAATAGGGCATAGCTACTTGCAATTTTTTAAAATTTTATATATACTATATTCAATAAAAGGTCGTAATAAAAACTTAAAAAATCTTATATGAAGTTTTTAAAGAAGGCGCTCATTATTTTTATGATCATGTTGGTTCCAGCAATTGCTTTGGCAGCCCCTGATCCTTATAATATTCCGGACTATATGAATGAAGCTCCGGGCAGTGATGGGAATTTCGATTTGATAGGCTTTGTTAAGACTCTCGTTAATTGATACTTTTATGCATTGCTAGTCGTGGCTTTATTCCTATTAATTAATGTTGGCTATACTTATGTAACGGCTGGCGGAGATACTAAGAAGACAGGCAAGGCAGCTTCAACATTAGGGTACATTTTAATGGGTATTGCTATCGCATTAATTGCGAAGGGACTAATATATGCAGCCTGTCATATAGTTACAGGTAGTAATGGAATTTGTACATTTTGATAGATTACTAAATAATAAATTAATAATTAATTAAAAAAAATATATGAAGAAATTTTTATCAGTATTTGTATTGGCTTTATTAGTATTGCCATTTACAGCCCTAGCTCTTCCAAGTGAGCCTGGAGTACAGTTACCTTTAGTTATGGGCACAACCCAAGATTTGTTTGACTTCATTAGAATCGCATTGAACTGAATATTCTATGCATTGCTAGTCTTAGCTGTTATCTATATCTTATTCATCGCTATTAACTATGTTACTTCTGGTGGTAAAGATCCAAAGACAGTAGCTAATAACGGTCAGAAATTAGGTATGATTATTATCGGTATCGTTGTGGCATTACTTGCTAAGGGTTTAATCTATTTAGTTTGTTATTTGATTACTGGAGGACAAACTTGCAGATTCTAAATACAAATTTAAAACCAACCGAAAGGTTGGTTTTTTAATTATGTAAAGACTAAAATGCTTGACTTTGGTTTGGTTTTAGTGTAAAATACCATTACTATATATTAAAAAAATTGCCATGAATAAAAAAACCAACGCTCTAATTCCAAGACCACCGATTGTTGTTGTTACTGGCCATATTGACCATGGCAAAACTACTCTATTATCATATATTAGACAGAATAAGTCGATATTAGTTGAAAGTGGGAACATCACTCAGCATATTGCGGCTTATGAAATTGAAATAGATATTGATAGCCAAAAACGAAAGATTACTTTTATTGATACCCCAGGACATGAGGCTTTTTCGTCTTTAAGATCTAGAGGAGCTAAGATTGCTGATATTGCCGTTTTGATTATTGCAGCTGACGAAGGGTTTAAGCCTCAGACCAAAGAAGCCTTGTTTCATATTAAGGCTAATAATGTTCCTTTTATTGTAGCTATAAACAAGATTGATAGACCAAATATTAATACCGAAAAGATTAAAAACGAATTAGCTCAAAATGATATTTTATTAGAGGGCAGAGGTGGAGACGTGCCTTGTATTGAAATATCAGCTAAAGAAGGAACTAATGTTGATGAATTATTAGAGATGATCGTACTATTATCGGATATTAGTGGCGAAGTCGCTAATCCTAATAACCCAGCTAAAGGATATGTATTAGAATCTCATATGGATCCTAAGTGTGGTTATACTGCTACTTTGATTATTAAGGATGGGACTTTGAAATTAAATAGTAATATTTATACATCAGTTGCTGATGGTAAAGTTAGAATGCTAAAAGACTTTATGGAGAAGAATGCCAAAGAATTAACTTTCTCGGCTCCAGCTATTGTAGTTGGATTTGATAATCTACCAGAACCAGGAAGTGAGTTTATCGCTGGAGATGATATATCTAACGATTCAATTAAAGAAATTAAAGAATTCAAAGCAGTGGACTTATGTAAGAATCAAACTATCGGAGAGAATACTGAAAGGATTATTAATTTAGTTATCAAGTCAGATTGTATTGGATCTTGCGAAGCTTTATCTCATAGTTTAATTGAATTAGCCAAGAATGCTAATGTTAGTTTTAAGATTATTGATAACAATATTGGTAGTATTAATGAGAAGGATGTTAAGTTGGCGGACTTAACTAAATCTTTTATTATTAATTTCCGAATGAAGATTGATAATGAAGTTGTAAACTATATTGATACTCATAATATTAAAATATTCTATGGGGATACAATCTATGCGATACTAGAACAATTAGAAGAATTCTTAGCTAGCGAAGAAGATAAAAAACCTCAGATTACTGGACAAGTAAAAGTTTTAGCTAAATTTAATGATAGCAAAGGTTTTAAAATTATTGGAGGCGAAATCTTTGAAGGCAGAATAAATGTTGGTGAAGAATTTGTGATTACTAGAGAAGAGAAGGAAGTAGGGAAAGGCAAGATTTCAGGAATCCAATGCCAGAAACAAAAAGTTAGCAATCTAGGAAGTATTAATGAATGTGGATTGATGGTTAACAGTCGAGAAGAATTAGAGATTAATGATATTTTAAAATTCTATATCTAAATTATGAATATTAAAGACAAAACACAATTAAGTAGATCAGAAGAGATTGGCAAGATTATTGCTAAGTATATAGAAGAGAATGATTATTGTGATCGTTCGAATATTATTACCGTAACTGACGTAGTGATGAATGACCGGATGGATGCCATCAAAGTCTATCTATCTATTTTCCCTAAGGAAAGAGAATGTTTTATATTCCAAGACATTGAAAAAGATGTTTACAATATTCAAATGTTTTTAAACAAGAATTTGAAGTGTCGCATGGCGCCAAGAATTAAATTACTATTGGTTCAGTAAATCTTGAATATTTAAATATTATTTGATATACTGAGTTTATGGTCACTTGGCGAAGTAGCTAACGCTGCGGTCTGCAAAACCGTTATTCGTGGGTGCAAGTCCCACAGTGACCTCAAGAGAAAACAACAAATATTTTTTGTTGTTTTTTTGTTTTTGGAATTTTTTGGTAAAAAGCTTGCTTTTTTTTAAAAATATTATTATACTATACCTGTAAAATACAAATGTTTAAAAAAAATTTAATACATAAATATGATAGATCCAAATAATCCAATAAATTTAAATCCACAAGATTTAAGTGGTCAACAAAATTCTCAAGTCGATCCAAATTTTTTGCCAAAAGATTCTAATGTATATATTAGAACTATGAATACTGATTTGAGTAATTTAAAGAACCAAGGTGGCGAAGCTTTACCTTATGTCGAGACTCCAGCTTCAATTCCTAATATGCCAGTAGCTGAAGCACCTGTTACACCTACTCCAATGCCAACACCAGTAATGACAATGCCAATTGCCAGTATTACTGAACAAGTAATAGCTCCAGTTGTTGAAAAGCCGGTTGAAGCTCCAGTAATGCCTAGTATTGAATCACAGCCATCAACTTTGGATACTTTAAAACAGAAGATGAATGAATTAAATCCTAGTACAACAAACGCTCCACAGAATGCTCCGATAGCAAATGCTGATATTGGAATTAATAATTTAAGTTCAAACTTAAATGCTGATTTCAATAATTTAATTACACCAGAAGAATTTAGCCCTATGGCCAATGTTGATCCAAATGAATCGGCCCCAAAGAATAAAAACAAATTAATGATTTTGTTAGCAGTATTGGGCTTAGCAATATTAGTAGTTATTGTTATCTTTGTTATTAGGCCTAAGACAGCTACTCCAAAGGTAAATTTAAAACCAAGCAATCAAAATGTTTTAACACCACCAACTACTGTTAGTATGGCACCAGTTACAAAACCTTCACCTTTTATGCCAGTAAAAAATACCTTCCAGGTAACTGATCTTAGTATTGATATTTCAAAGTCAGCTGAGATAGTAAATCAAATTAAAACTGAAGCTAAAGAGCTATTAGCAGTTAATGAATTTAGAATCATTACTCCGAAGATTAAGAATGTTTACTTAACTTCTACTGAAGTAATCAGTGCTTTTACTGATAATACTCCACAAAGCTTAATGGATAATTTATTAGAGAAGTATTTGGTTTATACCTTTTATGGAGAAGTTCATCCAGCTTTAGGAATTGTAGTACAAGTTAAGCCAGAAAGTGTTGAGAGTATTAAGACTGATTTTCTAACCTGAGAGACCAATCGTAATATGGTTAAGAATACGGCAGACTTATGATTGTTCAGTCCGAAGACACCAAAAGTTAAAACTTTTAAAGAGAGTGAAGTATTAGGAGCTACAGTTCGATCATTTGAATACCCTGAGAAAGAAGCGGCTTTATCTTATGCTTTCTATAATAACTATATTATATTAACAACTTCTTTAGAATCAGTTAATTCAGCTTTGGTTCATATTCAGAATGGTGATCAGCCAGTGATAAAATAGAAGAAAATATAGCAGCCCTTTAATAGGGCTGTTTTTAAATTAGCGTGTCAAGTAATTTAAACCAAATTCTCATAGATGGTAATATACATTTTGTGCACTTTACAAAACATATATTATGTGGTATAATACTAATGTTGTTAAAGTTAAGTTTTTAACAATTTAAATACTAAATAAATATTATGAAAAATAGAATTTTTATAGCAATAATAGCTTTAATATTGGTTTTTTCTAATACTATATCAGTTTTAGCTTTTTCTAATTTAGCTAATAGTTTTACTAATTATGGCTTTAGTAATCAAGTAGCTACTAAACCTTCTTGATATATTTGTAATAAGAATACTTGACAATGTGAATTATCTTCCATTCATACTAATGGAGTTAAAGAATATATATTACAATCAGATTGTAATACGGACTGTTATTCAAGAACTACAGTATCTACAAGTTATTCAAGTTATTCTTATGTAGCGACAACTACAACCAGACCTAGTTATACCTATACTACTAACCCAGTAGCTAATTTTGTAGTTACAACTACAAAGCCAAGCTATACCTATACCACACAACCAAGTATTAATAGTTATACCTATACCACAACAACCAAACCAGTAGTATTGTTTAATAACCAAATTAATAATCAAATATCTAACTTTGTAACCACAACAACATCTCCAAAGTATGTGTATACCACAATACCAGATTACAATTCATATATTCCAACTACAACACTACCAAGTTATACCTATACAACTAATCCAGTAGCCAGAACCTTTATACCAGTAACTACCATACCACAAGCAATCAATATTCCAAGTATTGATTATACCTTCAAACCAACAACCAAACCAAGTTTTAATATTATTGATCAAAATCCAATTAAATCAATAGATCTTCGTTATGCTAAACCAATCATTCAACCAAGTGTTAATATCTTGAATCCTAACATTCAAAATCAAGATCTAACATTCAAAAAGACTTCCTTACTTGCTAGTTTACAATTAAGTATTGATGCCTTGAAGAATGATTTGATGAAGTTACAGAAGAAGGATGAATTACAGATGGTTATTGTTGGCGATAAGAATAAAAAAACAGCTACTGGGCCATTGATTGTAGTTGTTTTGGAAGATAGTGAATTTGCAGCTGGTTTGCCAAATTATATTGCTAGAAAAGAATCCGAAGGTTATCAAGTTAAAATTGAAAAAGTTTCTAATATTGGTAAGAAGCCAGAACAGATGAAGGATTATTTTAGAAAATTAAAAGCTAGTGATTCTAATTTCAAATTTGCCGTTATTCCAATAGATTATTTATCTGGTATGGTATTTCATTACAATGTTAGAATAGAACTTTCCGATTATTACTATTGTAAATTATCTGATGATAAAAATATGATGGGTTGAAAAGAGATTTTGACTCCAGATATTTATGTTTCAAGAGCTAATCGAGCAATGTTAGAGAAAGAGTTTACAAAATTAACAGAAAGTAAAATGTTAATTACTTTTCCAATAATGCGATATATGCATAAGATATATAACGAAGGCTGTTGATATGCTGATTTGAAAAAAGCTGATCCTTCTAGATTGGGGAATACTTTAAAGACTTTAGCAAGTAATCTTGGAATTAATGTTAAAACCTTTTATGAGACTAGAGGTATTGAACCTTCGGTTAATAAACCTGATTTTCAATTATCTAATGAAAATATATCTAGAGAAGCTACTAATGCTAATTTCATTTTA
>CAZUBO010000002.1:0-69777 GCA_964618955.1 uncultured Candidatus Saccharibacteria bacterium
GGAGAGAGATCATACCAGTCATTGATTAAAAATATATTTTTTAACACTCCTAAATACTAGTTGGTTTAGGAGTGTTTTTTTTGTTGACCCCAAAGGGAATATATTTCTTTCTTAACTCCAAGCATTTGACAATTTCTTGAGCAGTAGCTGTTAGTATAGCTTGGCCAAATCAGAAGCCACTAGAGACATCAGTTGAAGAAAAGGTGCTGATATATGGCCCATAAGGACTCTTGCCACAGCTTTCAACTAAGTCAGTCGACATATTACCAGCTTTTGTTGAATCGATTTCGTTAGAGACTTTAATTGGTATCCTATGTTTGAGTAAAGTGTCTGATTTACTATTTTCATATTTACTATCAAATCTATCTTTGTCTTTTTTGTCTTTTAATTTGTTATCAATTGTTTTAGAACTAATTTGTCTAAGTAGATTAATCACTCGAAGTGAATATTGTTTTTTGTTCTCTTCTAATGTAATATCTAAAGTATCACTCTTTAAGAGAGGTTCTAATATCTGCCCGCAAGGCTTATTAAAAATCTCTCAAAGATCTGTTAGGGCTGATACTACCTCACGATCGTATTTAGTATTTCGATGTGGTTTAGATCTTAGCTTCTCGGCTTTTGATTCAAATTGCATTTTTGCTATTTTACTAGTGAGGTAGTCTTTATTTAGTTCAGTTGTATTAACAACTTCCTTTAGAACTTTACCTTTCTCTTTCTTTGTTAGAGCATAGTAATTGGTTTGTTTTAGTTTAGCACCAATGTACTCATTTCTGGTTTTCATAGTCATCATTTTAAGATAGTTTAGACTGTTCATTAATGTTTCCAAACTATCATATTTTTATTAAGATTTCACTTAGATTCCTTAATTACTTAACCATACCTTTTCACTTAGATTATATCTTACTTAATTCGTTTAGTTGTATTTTGGGTGGATATTTGATATAGTATACAAACTAATATATTAATACATTTTTTAAATACAAATCTATGAAAAGTATAATTAAAAACATATTGATTGTGGCTTTGATATTAATTGCCGTTGCGTTAATGTTTGGCGACAATCAGGCTTTGAATTTTTCTAAAAAAACAAAAATAGTACCAATGAGCGAATTAGTAGGATACATCAATAAGGGAGAATTAAAAACTATTGAAGTCAAAGATACTACCATCCTAGCTACTGGTAATACAGATACTAAATACACTACAAAGATAAATGTAAATGATTCTTTGTTTGATGTTTTGAAGTATTATAATGTAGATCCTTTGAAATTAGAGAATGTTAAAGTTTCTTTTAAGGAAGATATTAATTGATCTAATATTTTATGATTGGTAATGATTGGAGTTGTACCATTGATTTTGATATTTTCTTTCTTGAATATTTTTGGTAGTAAGGGAAAACAGGGAGGACCAGGACAGATGTTTAATTTCAATCAATCAAATATTCGTCAATTTGCTCCAAATAAAAACAAGATTACATTTAAGAATGTAGCCGGAATGAAAGAAGAGAAGGAAGAATTAATGGAGATTGTTGATTTCTTAAAGAATTCTAAAAAGTTTACTGACTTAGGCGCTAAGATTCCTAAAGGTGTTTTATTGATGGGTCTACCCGGAACCGGAAAAACCCTTTTGGCAAGGGCCATAGCTGGTGAAAGTAATGTGCCATTCTTTCATATTTCAGGTTCAGAATTCGTAGAGATGTTTGTGGGAGTTGGTGCTTCTAGAGTTCGCTCAGCTTTTGCTATTGCTAAAAAAGCCGCTCCTTCAATTTTGTTTGTTGATGAGATTGATGCTATTGGTAGAGAAAGAGGATCTGGTATTGGCGGTGGACAAGACGAAAGAGAACAAACTTTGAATCAAATATTAGTTGAGATGGATGGCTTTGATAACAATACTAATGTTATCGTAGTAGCGGCTACTAATAGACCTGATGTTTTAGACAGTGCGCTATTAAGACCAGGAAGATTCGATAGAAGAATTACATTACATTTACCTGATATTGATGAGAGAGAAGCAATTTTGAAGTTGCATATGACAAATAAAAAGATGGTAAAAGATATTAATGTTCGTAAGATTGCTGAAAGAACGCCAGGATTCTCAGGAGCTGACTTAGAGAACTTAGCTAACGAAGCTACTTTGTTAGCTGCTAAGAATGATCAGAAGGAAGTTACTGAGAATGATGTCTTGCAATCAATTGAAAAAGTTATTCTAGGACCTGAAAGGAAGAGCCATATCATTCAACCAAAAGAAAAAGAAATTACTGCTTATCATGAAGGTGGACATGCATTGGTAGCTTCGAAATTGAAAAATGCTGATCCAATTCATAAGATATCTATCATATCTAGAGGAAGAGCAGCTGGATATACCTTACAATTACCCTTAGAAGATAAAAACTTCTTGACTAAATCAGAGATATTGGACGAATTAACAACTCTAATGGGTGGCTATAGTGCTGAAGAATTAATTTTTGATGAGATATCTACTGGATCATCTAATGATTTAAAAATTGCATCAGAACGAGCTAAAGCTTTTATTGTTAAGTATGGTATGAGTAAGTTAGGACCAATATCATTAGTTGATGATGAATCAGTATTCTTAGGGAAGTCATTGACTTCAAAACATAACTATTCCGAAGAATTAGCTAGTAAGATTGATAATGAAATGAGCGATTTATTAAATACTGCTCATAAGAAGGCTAAAGAGATTTTGAAAGAGAATAAAGATACTTTGGAAAGAATAGCTAAGAAATTACTTGAGAAAGAAACATTGGAAAAAGAAGAATTTTATCAATTACTTGAAGAAAAATAAAGATTATGCTAAACTAGATGCGAATTAAAATTTGCATCTAGTTTTCTTTTAATATTTTGGGCGTATAGCTCAATTGGTAGAGCGGCTATCTTATACATAGTTGGTCGTGGGTTCGAATCCTACTACGCCCACAGAATATTGATAAAATCAAAAAAATATGTTAAATTAGATGTATGGACGATTAGCTCAGTTGGTTAGAGCGCTACATTGACATTGTAGAGGTCAGAGGTTCGAGTCCTCTATCGTCCACTAAGACATCTGTTCTTTTGTTAAAAGAAAATTATTTATATAGGAGGTAAATTAAAATGAGTGAAAAAATAATGCAGTTAATTCAGTCTCCCGAAACAGACATTAGGGCTGGAGCATGGCCATTGCCAAATGGGCAAATAGAAGGCACACTTGACTTATATGAAAATGATAAGTTGGTAGCCACCTTACTAACGGCTAGCCCGGACGCATTCAGCTCTAAAGAGGAGGCCATCGCTTCGATGAATCTTGTCCTCCGCAAGATCATGCAAATGGCAATAAAGGTAGGGGGAACATAGCGCTTCCCCCTCTTGAAATATTAATTCTAAAAATTAAAAAATATCAATGGATATTATATATGATGAGTCGGGAAAAATTAGATTAGACAAATGATTAGCCTATAGATTCCCGGAGAAGAGTAGGGAATTTTTTAATGAAAATATTAAGAATGGTAATATTACTATTAATAAAAAGATTGTAAAGCCATCATGAATAATTAGAGTTGGAGAAGAGATTAGCTTCAATGATGATATTTTTACTGAACCAGAGAAGATGGAAGTATTGCCAAACAAGAATGTAAAGTTTGATATTGTTTTTGAAAATTCTGATTTTATGATTATCGAAAAGCCAGCGGGATTACTAGTACATCCAACTTTGAAGAATGAGAATGATACATTGGTGAACGGCTTAATTGCGATAAGACCAGAGATTAAGCTTGTAGGGGACGATAGTATTCGACCAGGAATTGTTCATAGACTTGATAAGGATACTTCGGGCTTAATGATTATTGCCAAGAATCAATTAACTTTTGAAAAATTAAAAGAGAAATTCCAAAAGCATCAAATGCATAAGACTTATACAGCTTTAGTATTTGGAAAGTTGAAAGATACTCATGGAATTATTGATAGACCAATACTACGTTCGGGATCAAAATTCAATCGTCGTAAGATAGGTATTGAACCTAATGATGGTAAGGAAGCCATAACTGAGTATGAGACAATAAAGGATTATGGTAAAGTATCTTTAGTAAAGGCTTTCCCTAAGACAGGGAGAACTCATCAGATCAGAGTCCACTTTGCTTCAATGTCTAACTATGTGATTGGAGATAATGAATATGGGTCTGATAAGATTAATAAGGAATATGGCTTAAATAGACAGTTCTTACATGCTAGCGAATTAGAGTTCTCATTTAAAAGCAAGAAATACCATTTTAAGTCAGAATTACCTTTGGATTTAAAGGCAGTTCTTGAAAAGCTTTAAATGGTTGACTAATCGACGTTTTTTTGGTAGTATAGTGAAGACTTTAACTTAATGATATAAATTAACTAAAATGACAAAAAGTATTTTTGCTATAAATGATACTATTAAATCGGCTTCTAAATCATCATTAGAGAATATAAAAGCTGGTGATACTGTAAAGATTTTAATGAAAATCCGAGAAAGTAACCCTGATAAAAAAAGTAAGGGAAGCAAAACCCAGACCATTCAAGGTTTAGTATTAGCTAGAAAACACAATAAAGAATTAGGGGCTTCAATTACAATTAGAAGTATTGTTGATGGTGTTGGAGTAGAATGAGTTTTACCTTTATATACTAGCGACATTATGAAAGTTGATATTTTGAAATCATCTAAAGTAAGAAGAGCTAAATTGTATTATATCCGAAAGAAATCTATTAAAGAGACAAAAGCCAAATTAAGAAAAGAAACTAAAGAAGTTCAAAAGGAAATGGCTCAAGAAAAAGAAGTTGAGAAAGAAGAAGTAACTGAAACTTTAGAGGAAGAAAAATAACAAAATCAAAAACGGTCTAGAATATCTCTAGGCCGTTTTAGGTATTGAAATTTTAATGAAAAACTGTTAGAATGGATTTGGTTTTAGCCGAAGTGGCGGAATTGGCAGACGCGCTACCTTGAGGTGGTAGTGGTGGCAACATCTTGTGGGTTCAAGTCCCACCTTCGGCACAATATATTTAATAATATATTAAATTAAAAATTAAGAAAATAATATGGATAAGAAAAGAATTTCAGCTATATTGATTATATTACTATTCTTAGTGGGTAGTTATGGAGCTTATTTATTTATCAACGTTCCAATTGATAATAATATTGAAGTAAGCGAAGCTACAATCACTACTGAAGTTAAGAAGGAAGATATTAAAGATGATACCGTCTTAATATTCTACTCGTCTTCATGTCCTCATTGTGAGATTGTGGATGCTTACTTAAAGACTGATAAATCAAGTTTGAACGTAGATGTAAGAAAATTAAAAGTTGATGATCCAAAGACTGATAAAGCTAATATTGAAATAGCTTTAGAAAAGATTAAAGAATGTAATTTAAAAGACAATTGAGGGGTACCTTTGCTATATCACAAAGGAGCTTGTATTATGGGGGACCAACCAATTATTGATTATTTGAATCAACAAAAGTAGTTAATTAAAAAATGACCTTTACTGGTCATTTTTTAAATTCTGAATATATAGCTTATGATGATAAGATATGGCAAAGCGATGGGATTCATCTTGAATAGCTTTTAGCATATTAGCTAATTCTTTGGATAATTTCGAAAGATCAAAATATTTGATTTCTTTATTGAAGACTAGGAGTTGTTTTTTACCTTTAGCTAAAGAGCCAAGAAGAACGTTTTTGAAGTCTTTGTTGTTAGCAAATATGTTGATTGCAGTTTTGAGTTGAGTGATACCACCATCAATTAGAATTAAATCCGGTTGAAGTCATTGAGTATTTAATACTCGACGCTGGAAAACTTCTTTAAGCATTAAGATGTCATTGGGTTCGAGTTTGGTATATTTAATTTTGAATTTTTTATAATTGTTCTTTGAGGGAATACCGTTTGAGAACATTGCTAAAGAAGCGACGGCAAACTTACCACTGATATTAGAGACATCATACATTTCGATGTTGGTAATTTTGGTTTTGGTTTGAAAAAGATCTTTAAGTTCTTGGTTGATATCTGAATAATTACTTGATTCAGTCTTGTTGAGGAATTGACGATGTTTGAAGATATTTTCTAAAGCAAGAATTTGATTCTTAATTACTAAAGCTTTTTCAAAGTTTTGTTTCACAACTTCTTTTTGAAGTTGGAGTTTCAAATCCTTAATGAGTTTTTTGTTATCACCATTAAGAATTTTTATAATATTCTTAATGTTTTGGAGGTATTGATTCTTTTGTTCTTTAGAATATTTTGCATCTTTGAGGCAGCAAAAGCCTAAACAAAGATTGAGTTGAGAAGATAAGCATGGTTTTTGATGCTTAGTCTTGCAATTACAGTAGGGGAAGATAGGTCGCAATAGACTTAAAAGGTGTTTTAAATGAGTCCCAGAAGTGAATGGGCCTACTTGATAGCTAGATTCATCTTTTCGATGAGTTAATGATAGCTTAGGAAAGGTATCTTTAGAAATATTTACAAAAAAATAATTCTTGTTATCTTTAAGAACAACATTTACTCTAGGTAGGTGTTTTTTAATTAGATTAGATTCTACAATCAAAGCTTCAACATCATTTTCAGTAATGATCCACTTTAGATTGGTAGCATACTTACCGATAGTTTGGTTCTTTTGATTGCTTAAGTCTAGATAAGACTTAAGGCGTTCTTTAAGACTAGAGGCTTTACCAACGTAAACAACTTCTTTATTATTGGTAAAGATATATACTCCGGGTAGACTAGGACTACTTTTAATTTTTGATATTATTGATTGGTTCATCGTTAGTTGACAAATTTAAAGTTTTGAGAAGAGATTGGCCAGTCATTTGGATTGGTTGCTGGATATTAAAGATATCTAATATAGTAGGACTGATATCAGCTAAAATACCAATAGCGCTTTTTTCATGGCTTTGAATTTCTTGGAATGTTAAAGGTTGTTGGTTTTTTCAATCTTTAGAAATCAAATGTAGTGGAACAAAATTGTCATCATGCTTGAATTCTGGTTCACCAGTTAGAGGATTCTTCATTCTTTCGATATTGCCATGATCAGAAGTAATGACGAAGGTATAGGAATTAATACCATAGTCAATTAGTTTTTGAATTTCACTATCGATAATTGAAACTGCGGTTTTGGCAATATCAATATCACCAGTATGACCAGCTAAATCAGCATTAGGATAATTAATTAGAAGGAAGTCATAAATATTCTCATCGATAATTTGTTTGGCTCTTTCGGTTATATTCGGTGCTTCTAAGTATGGATTCTCTTGGAATTTTAAAGAAGTATCGGATGGCAGAATGAATCAAAATTCTCCTGGGAAGGGTGTTTTGTTTAGACCATTGAAATAGTAAGTAACGTGGAGAGATTTTAAAGATTCTGTTAGATGAGCTTGGCGTTTTTGATTTTGAGAAAGAACAGCTGATAGAGAGTGTTCAACTTTTTCATTAGGAAAGGCTATTTCAATATTTAAATCTTGTTTAAGATCTACAAAACTTAGGATTTTAAGATTGGTTAAGCCAGAGATATTCGTGTGAAGTTTTTTTACTAGATATTCCATTGGGAAATAGTTAGGTTTCAAATTGAAAAGAATAAGACTATCATTGTTAGAGATTGGTTTAAAAATATCTTTGACGGCAAAAGGTTCGATAAATTCATCAGTAATATTCTTTTGTTGTAATTCTTCTAAATGAGGAACTAATTCTTTAGAAGAATTAATTGATTCGTTAGCCAAAAGGAAATTACAATATTTCTCTAGATACATTTCATTATGATCATTAAGAGCATAGAATCTTCCTGATATTGATCCAATTTTGATAGCACCGAGATTGCTAACTTCTTTATTGAGTTTTTCTATAAGACTGATTATTTCATTTTTAGGACCATCTTTGCCATCAGTTATGAGATGAAGACAGATGTTATTTACATTATTGATTTTAGCCATATAGATTAAGGAGATAAGATGACTTATAGAAGATAGAGTCTCACTAGAACTAATAGAGCCAAGAAGATGAAGGGTGGAATTGTTTTGTTTAGCATGATTGATAGCTTGTAGTATTGGTTGGTTCTGAAGGAAGGAATTATTAGAGATACTTTGATCAATTCTAGTTTTGGCTTGGTAAATGACTTTGCCAGAACCAATGATAAGATGACCAACTTCACTAGAACCTTCTTCAAGATAATTTAGACCACTAGCAATACCTGAGGTTTGAAGCGCATAATAGGGATAGTTTTGCTTAAGACTATCCAAAAAAGGGGTTTTACTTAGATATATGGGATTAGTATCGTCATTATGACCAATACCTCAACCATCGATAATTATTAGACAAACTTTTTTATTCATGATAAAATAAAGTTAGATTATTAATATTATTATATCATAAACGTTGATTAAATACAAAATTTTTGATAAACTTTAGATATAATAAAAAACCAATATGAACCTATCTATAATCATCCCGGCTTATAATGCCGAAAAGTTTATCGAAAAAACCATAGAAGAATTAATAGTAAATTTTCCTGAACAAGAGATAATCGTTGTGAATGATGGAAGTTTAGATAAGACTTTGGAAATTATTGAAAACTACAAAGAGAAAATTATAATAATAAACCAGGAGAAGAATATGGGGAAGGGTTTTGCAATTAGAAGTGGTTTTGAAAAAGCCAGTGGCGAGATTGTTGTTTTTACTGATGCTGATTTACCTTATGGAATTGATAATATTAAAGATATATATAACTGTTTAATTAATACTGATAATGATTTGGTCATTGCTTATCGCAAGAAGTTTAAAGAGAGTTTCTTTAGACATATTACTCATATGGGAATTAATACTATAATACAAATTCTTTTTTGATTCAATGTCTATGATACTCAATGCGGATTGAAAGGATTTAAAAAAAATTTTGTTGATAAGATCAAGGGGCAATTAATTTCTAAAAATTTTACTATTGATATTGAGATTTTGCATTTAGCTAAAAAGTATAATCAGAAGATGGCAAAATTATTAGTTGATTCCAAGAATATCAATAAAGATAGTACTATTAAAATTGTTGATATAATATTAATGATGTTTGAGATTTTAAAAATACGTTTTAATAAAAATTATATTAAAAAATAATATGTTAAAAAACAAATTGTTAAAAATATTGAATTCTCCTTGATTTATTAGTGCTGTAATTCTAATATTAATTTATATATTTTTATTTGCGCAAATACCTTGGAATTTAATTTTTAGAGATACTATGGTTTCTGGTGGGGATACTGGATCACATAATTATATAGTATATAAACTAAAGAGTATTTTTCCAGTTATAAAGACCTGAACTCATGATTGATATGGTGGTTTTCCTTTTTTGTATTTCTATCCACCGTTAATGTTTGTTATTTCAGTTTTGTTAAGCTTCTTTATGAAGCTAAATGTTGCTTTTAAAATAACAACATTATTAGGTACTCTACTAATGCCAATATGTGTGTATTTAGGGTTGAAGTTCTTGGGGTATAAAAAGCACATACCCGAGATTGGAGCGGTAGGCTCAATATTGTTTTTGTTTTTAGAAATCTTTAATATCTATGGAGGAAATATACCTAGCACTTTAGCCGGGGAATTCTCTTATTCATTCTCCTTTGCATTATTCTTCTTGTTTATTGGACTATTATCTAAGGGAGTTGATGAAAACAAATACATATTACCAAATGTTATAATACTAGCTTGTATGGCTTTAGCTCATCCTTTTCCAGTTATTAGCGCTAGTATTTATGGTGGATTACTAATATTCTTGAGAAAAGATTGAAAAAAGAGACTAGTATATATTATGAAAGTATTTTTGATGGCTTTTTGTATTACAGCTTTTTGATCAATTCCTTTTTTGTATTATAAATCATATACCAGTATGATGAATTGATACCAAACCATAAAGATTGAAGAGATTCTACCAAGATTCTTAGTGGTATTTCAATTTGGAGCATTATTGGGAATTTTCTTTAGTATCAAAGAAAAAAGTTCAAAGATATTTAATTTCTTAATTATTGGAATTCCAAATTTTGTTTTGTTCATGCTGATAAACAATTCGCCAATTTACAATACTCGATTTTTACCTTTTGTGATTATGAGCTATGTATTATTAGGGGCAGTGGGATTAGGGGAGGTGTTGAATGAATTGTTCTCAAGAAAAAAAATTATTCATGCTATAGCAGTTATTATTTTCTTAGCTTGAATACTATCAGCTATTAATCCAAAGATGATTTTGGGGAAGAATACTAAAAAAGAATCTTTGATTAAATATATTCCAATGTGAATGGAATGAAATTACAAAGGTTTTGAAGATAAAGAGCTTTATAGAATTAATGCTTTACCATTATTTGAGTATTTAAAAAACCTTCCTTATGGAAAAATGATGTGAGAATATCGACCTGAGTATGATACTTTTGGAACACCAAGATTTTTAGAGAATTTACCAGTACTAACTAACAAACCAACTTTTGAGGGATTACTGATTGAATCATCAATCTTTGGACCTTTTCATTTTATAAATCAAACAGAGACTACTCAAAGTCCAACTTCAGCTATTGCTGGATTTGAATATCCACCATTTGATTTTGTAAAAGGGGTTGAGCATTTGAAATTATCTAATGCTAGATATTTTGTAGCTTATACTGATAATATTAAATTATTGGCTAGCCAAAATATGAAGTGATTAAAAGATATTGGGACGTTTTCAGTATATGAAATACCTAAAAATAATGTTGTCGATATCTTTAGCGATTTTAAAGTTCAAGCCAAGAAAAAAGATTGAATTAAAACTTCAATTAATTGGTACAAGAATGGTAATTTAAAAGAACCAATTGTTTTTTATTCCAATAAGTTACAAAAGGATTTGTTAAGTAAGGTTGACGATTCAAAGACTGATAATACCGTTGAAATATTAAATTTAACTGATGCAGAAATTACCTTTAAGACTAGGGATTTGAATAAATTACATATGATCAAAGTATCATACTTCCCAACTTGAAAAGTGAAGGGGGGCGATGGGCCATTCTTAATGTCGCCATCATTCATCGGAGTAATTCCTAGGCAGAATATTGTTAGTATTAAATTTGGCAATGGATTAGTGGATAATATTGCTTATCTATTGACTTATACGGCTATTGCAATTGTGATTATAAAGATAATAAGGCCGAAGAGTATTAAGTTTATATAATTTGTATTAATTCATATATAGTGGTATAATATAGTAATCTTTTTATAAATAGTTAAAAAAATATTATGGGAGGACAAAAAGACAAACCAAAAGGATTTGACAATCAACAGCCAAATCAACCTAAGAAAGAAGAGCAAAAAGGAAATGTTTCTTTTTCTAGTATACAAAATGAATTAAAAAAAGAATTGGAAATGGCGGTTGGCAAAGATGAAACTAAAATTTTAAAAAGAGTTATAGACAAAGTAACTATTATCCAACAAAAAACAGAAAACTTAAAAGAAGAATTATTACATGACTTTGACAAGGTATTTACGAGTTTTGAAGATCCTTTTGATTTTTTATTGCAACTAGACCAAAAAGATTTAAAAGCCATAAATAAAGGTAAGATGATGGGGCAGATCGTTGGCTTGATATTAAAGGATCCAGCTATAAAAAATTATCTAGCCATGCAGTCTTCTAATAAAGGAGAGACATTGCGTGTAGAAAAGTTAAAAGAGATAGCTAATAGCACTGAGGATAAAAAATTAAAAAGTGATATTGAAAAGTTCTTAAAAGGAAAAGAAGATTTAAAAGATCCTAATAGCGAACATTATAATACGATATTAGAAAAATTAAAAGGTATAATTGAGAATATACGAAATGAGCTTAAAAAACATATAAATATAGAATCTATATTCCAAGCTCAACCGGATTTAAAACAAAAATTAGCTTATGAGATACGCTCAAAGCTAAGTAAAGGAGTAACGATTGAGGATTATGAAGATGATGCTATAGGGGGAGAAGAGGTAGAGGTAGATGAATATAGCAAGAACTACCCAGTAATACAAGATTTCTATAGAAATCATTTAACTCATGATAAAATTAATAAGCCAATAATACTAGATAATCAAGAATACGATGCTTTATTGTCAGAAATGACGACTTTCTTTAATGAACAAAACGAAAGTGAATATCCAAATTTAAAATTATTTTTCGATGGTTTCTTAAAAATTAAAAAAACAACTGAAGAAGTTATAGAAGAACCAATACAAGAAAATAATGAAAATACTGGTTCAGAAGATAAAGAGGGAGAGAATAAAAAAGAAGAAAAACCAGAAAAAGATACTTCAGGTCTTATTTATGGTTGTTTAGCTTCCCTTGGAATGCAAGGCATGGATTTAGGTTTTAAAATATTAATGACTATGATTTTCAGTCCCGTTAGTGCTGCTATATGAGCCTCCCAAGAAAGATTAAAAATGGGAAAAGGTGGTATGAACATTAACACTAAAGGATGAGAAGATATTTTTCCAGGATCAGCATTGGATCCAGATAAAGATAAGAAGAAATAAATTAATTCTTTTTAGCACAAGAAATACAGAGATCAGAAGCTGGATTTACTTCCAGCTTTTTGAGTTCAATCTCTTTATGGCATTCTTCACAAATGCCAAAAGAATTAGTTTTGATTTTAACTAAAGCTTGATTAATCTCTTTAAGACGAGCTTCAAGTAATTCTTCGGTTGCTAGATTATTGAGATATTGAGATACTTCTAAAGCATTATCTTCGTCGGATAAACCAACACTAGGAAGATAGGAATCAAAATCATTAGGATTGTCATTTTTGACAATACCAAAATTAGATAATTCTTTTTGAATTTTTTCTTGTTCTGATTGCAATTGTTGTTCAAAAGATTGAACTTGTTCTTTAGTAAGCATATTATTAGTTTAAAGTTTTGTATTTCATTAGTATATTGTTTCAAATTTACAATATTTTGTCAATGGGCAGAAAACATTGACTATTTGAGAAAAAATGATATAATAATATCGTAATGCGGGTGTCGTATAGTGGCTATTATATCTCCTTGCCATGGAGAAGACGGCAGTCCGATTCTGCTCACCCGCTCCAAAAGGGAGTCAATTAAAAAAGACTAAGTGATTAGTCTTTTTTAATTTGTTTAGTCAAAAACAATTTTAATTAATATTTCTTTTTGATCTCTAAGGACTTTAAGTTTGATGGTATCACCAATACAAATACCTTTTAAATAATCATTGATTGGATGTTTTTGATCAATACGATTACCATCAAGCTCGAGAATAATATCACCTTCTTTAAGACCATACTTTTCAGCAAGACTATTAGTGATAATCCCTGATTGGCTAGCACCATAGACTATGAAAGCTCCATAGTTCTTTGAAAGGTTATGCATTTTTTTAACATTTTCATCTACCATAATGTATCTGACTCCTAGAGATACTTGTTTTACAGCTCCAAAGGATTTAAGATCTCTGATTATCTTTCTTACTGAGTTGATTGGAATAGCAAGACCAATATTTTCGACACCGCTAACAGCTAGAGTAGTAATACCAATAACTTCACCTTTAAGATTGATTAAAGGACCACCAGAATTACCAGGATTGATAGCAGCATCAGTTTGAATAAGACCTTTGTATTCTAGAATACCTTTGTAGTTGCTATCAGCCTTAACATATCGAGATAGGCCGGAAATAATACCTTTAGATACTGTCTTTTGAAATTCATCCAAGACATTACCAATAGTTAATACCGTTTCACCAAGATTAATTTTTGAAGCATCGCCTAAATGTAAATGAGGGAAGGATTGCTTAGTATTGGTTTGGAGTTTTAAAATAGCAATATCGTTAATGTCATCATAATGGAATAGGGAACAATCATAGAAATTATCATTTCAAAAGATCTTGTAAGTCAGTTGACGGTTGAAAAGAGGATGGTAGTTAGTAACTACTAAGCCATTTGAGGTTGCAATGAAGCCAGAAGAATTGCCAACCTTTTCGAAATAGTCGTTTTTTATTCTAATTATAGTATTCTCGGGGGAAGGCTGGTCGACTGGTTTTAAAGCAAAGATACCTACTATAGAAGGAAGGGAATGTTTAATAACTTTTGGAATTATTGATTCAATGTTTTGAAATATCATATTGATTTTATTAGAATGTTAATATATATAAAATATATCAGAGAATTTGAAAAAATACAATAAATATGTTTAGGATGGGTTGCTCTTTACATTCTTTTAATTATTTGGTATAATATGGTAAATCAAAAACATGCTAAATCTAATCAAAAAATTCATAACTCTAATCTTGGTGAATTGACTGGGGCTATATGTCTGCCAGAGGATTTTTTCTGAGATAGCAATTACTCATGATTTGAAAACGTTATTTACTTTTTTGATAGTATTATCAATTCTGACAGTTATTATAAAGCCAATACTGGATATTCTATTAAAGCCTTTTATTGTTTTGACCTTAGGGATTTTATCAATAGTTGTGAATATGGGAATTGTATTAGTAGCTAATAATTTTGCTAAAGCCATAATCATTAATAACAATTTTTCTTTGTTCAAGGTGACTTTAGTATTAAGCTTGATAGGATTCTTAGTGAATTTAGTAGTAGGACTCAATAATTAATTTAATCAATATTAAGAATAAAATATGCATAAATTAGTATCTATAATTCAGGTTGTTGTTTCTTTTGTATTAATTGGTTTGATTATGATTCAACAAAAGGGAGGTGGACTATCTAGTGTGTTTGGTGGATCTTCAACTAATTATATGAAGAAAAGAGGTATTGAAAAATATCTAAATATCTTTACTATTATTTTAATAGCAATATTTATTATTGTTTCTATCTTGATATTTATTGTCTAACACAATAAAAACATAACATGAACGTTTTAAAAAAAATTAAGAGCTTGTGAAATAATTTTTCTATTAGAGAAAGAATTTTAAGCTGCGGATTTGCAATCCTGATTGTTTTAGGATTAGCTAAATCTTCATCTTTGTTTTTAGATAAGCTAACAGTAAATACTCCAATAGCAGGAGGTTCTTTAAGCTATGGCATTTGAGAGACTCCAAAGACAATTAATCCGGTTATTAGCCAAAACAATGATGCTGAGCAAGAATTAATTAATATTATTTATAGCGGTATCATTAAGGAAGATGGTAAGGGTGGATTCAAGAATGATTTGGCTAAGGAGATAAATATCAATAAAGAACATACCGTTTATGAAATTAGTTTGAAAGAGAATGTATATTTCCATGATGGCGAGAAGCTAACGGCCGATGATGTTATTTTTACCGTTGGTTTGATTAAGAATTCTGATTATAGCAGTCCTTTGTTTGGTTTGTTTAAGGACATTAAAATCGAAAAATTAGGAGAACTAATGATAAAGATTACCGTACCTAATAGTCAGACTAATTTCTATAACTATTTGACTTTTAAGATTATTCCAAAGCATTTATGAGAGAAGGTTGATTTCGATCAATTTGCTATTAATGAATTGAATATTAGACCAATTGGTTCAGGGCTATATATGGTTACAAAGATTCAAAAGAATAAGAGTGGCAAAATTACTAGTATTTATTTAAAGCGAAATACCAAGTACTTTGATAAGGCATATATTGAAAAGATTGTATTTAATATCTTTGATAATATTGAAGATGCTTTTGTGGCTTTTGTTAAAGGTAATATTGATGTTATTAAGGAATTAACTCCTTATCAAAAGGATTTGATAAAGAACAAAAACAAAATCAAAATCAATCACACAGTACTTCCTAGATACTATGCGGTATTTCTAAATCAGAAGAATCCTTTGTTTACAAATTCAAATATTAAAGAAGCAATGGAATTGTCGTTAGACAAAGCTTCAATTATTGATTCCGTATTCTTTAAAGAAGCAGAGTTACTAAATGCTCCAATTTCAAGTAGTTTTATTGGTTATGTTAAGGAGTTAAATACCAATAATTTTAATTTGAAATTAGCTAAAGAAAAATTAGTTGCAGCTAAGTATGAGGATAGAGACAAAGATGGGGTAATGGAAAAATGAAATGGTAAGACCAAGACTGATTTAGAGTTTTCATTGTTATTACCATCCAATAATGAATTGATTCATTTGGCTGATATGATAAAGAAGAATTGAGAGAGTGTTGGTATAAAAGTTAATTTACAGATTGTACCTTTCGATGAATTACAAAGAGATTACTTAAAGAATCGTAATTACGATGCCTTGTTGTTTGGTGAGACCTATACTACCAATCCTGACCTATATTATTTCTGACATTCTAGTCAGACAAGTAATCCGGGTTTGAATTTATCAGTATACAAGAATTCAACAGTTGATTCAATATTAGAAATCAACCATACGACATTTGAAAAAGACCAATTACAAAAGAATTTGGGTGATTTCCAAGAAATACTGAAAAAAGATATGCCAGCAATATTTTTAAATAATCCTTACTATATCAATGCTTATTACAAAAAAGTAAAAATTGAAGATAAGCAAGTATATAACTCCTATTCGTCTTCCTTGGGGAATATCAATGAATGATATATCTTCCAGAAACGATCTCTGAAATAAATGGTATTTTAAAATACCATTGTAGCCGAGATGGTGAAATTGGTAGACACGCAGTGTTCAGAACGCTGTGCTTTACAGCATGTGGGTTCAAGTCCCGCTCTCGGCACTTAAATTTTAAATTAAAACAAACCACTTAATATATATTAAAAAAAGAATTATGATAAACACAAATGAAGAAAAAAATGCAAAGATCAATCCCTACAGTAGTGTAGGTGGTAGACCAGTTGCAAAAAAATTAGTACCTAGAAGGTACGCTCCTAGACCAGGAGCTACTAGAAGACCGGTTACAATACTAAAGTCTAAAGAAAAATCTACTGGAGATAATGAACCAGTAAAGATAATGGCTTTGGGAGGATTGGGAGAATTCGGTAGAAATATGTTCGTAATTGAATATAAAAAAGAATGTATTATCGTCGATATGGGGCTTAGATTCCCAGAAGAGAATATGCCAGGAATTGATTTTATCATTCCTAGCATTGAATACTTTGAGAACAATCGAGATTTAAAGATCTTGGGAGTTTTCATTTCGCATGCGCATTACGACCATTTAGGAGCTGTACCATATTTAATTTCTAAATTAAATTACCCTCCTATATATACAACTCCTTTAACAAAAGAGATAATCTTAAAGAGACAAGAAGAATTTACTCATCTAAAGAAGTTGGATATTAGAGTAGTTGATGCTGAGAAGATAAATAGAATTGAATTAAATAACTTTATAGTTAGTGTGTTCCATGTAAATCACAATGTTCCTGATTCAGTTGGGTTCTTTATTGAGACTCGCCAGGGTAATATTATGTATACGGGGGACTACAAGATTGATTTTAATCCAATCTTTGATAGACCAGCAGACTTAACTAGAATAGTTAAATTAGCTTCTTTTGGAGTTGATTTATTAATGGCTGATAGTACTGGCGTAGAGCAAGAAGGACATTCAATATCCGAACAAGAGATATTCCAAAACTTAGAAATTGTTTTTATGAGAGCTAAGGGTAGAATTCTTTTGGCAACATTTGCTTCTTTAATCAGTAGATTACAACAAGCTTTGGTATTAGCTGAGAAGTTCAACCGTAAGGTTGTAATTAATGGCTATTCTATGAGAACCAACTTAGCAATTGCTAAGAAATTAGGTTATGTAAAGTCGGACTTAAAAACAATCATTGATGTTAAGGAGATGCATCATTACAAGCCAGAAGAGATTGTAATTTTAACTACTGGAGCTCAAGGTGAAGACAATGCTGGATTGATGAAGATTTTGAATCGTGAGAATAAAAACATTCGAATTCAACCAGGAGATACTATGATCTTTTCATCTTCAGTAATTCCGGGTAACGAAATGGCAGTACAATGCTTGAAAGATAGCTTGACCAAACAAGGAGCTAATATCTACCATTACAAGATGCTAGATATCCATGCTTCGGGTCATGCTCATAAAGAAGATATCAAATTAATGTTGAATTTAATCAAGCCAAAACAAATGATGCCAGTTCATGGATTCTACTACATGCAAAAACTATTTAATGATTTGGCTCAAGATGTTTTGGGTTTGAAAAAAGAAGATTGCATGTTAGCTAGTAATGGTCAAATTTTGGAATTAGTTAAAGGCAGAACCATAATTACTCCGAAGTTTGTTCCGGCTAACTACGTTATGGTAGACGGCTTAGGAGTAGGGGATGTTGGCGAAGTCGTATTACGTGATCGTCAGGCATTATCCAAAGACGGTATGTTCATAATCAACTTAATTATTGATCGTAAGACTAGAGATATCAAAGTTCTAGAGATTGTATCTCGTGGATTCATCTTTATGAAGGATTCTAATACTTTGATAAAAGATACTAGGGATAAGGTAGCGTCAATTGTTAATAAGAATATGACAAAGACTAATAACGAAGATGTTAATGAATCGTACTTAAGAAATATTTTGAGGGATGAAATTGGACTATTTTTGTTCCAAAAGATAGAGAGAAGACCAATGATTATTCCGATAGTTATGGAAATCTAAATTAAAAACAACCGCTTAAAGGCGGTTGTTTTGCTATGTCTCCCTGAGAGGAATCGAACCCCTATCAACAGCTTAGAAGGCTGTTGCTCTATCCATTGAGCTACAGGGAGGAATTAAATTAATAATTCTATCTTAGCATATTTGACATTTGAAATCAAGACATTTATTTGCTATACTATACTTATCTAATAATGGCTTAAACTTTAAAGATGAAAAAATTATTAATGTTCTTAATTCCAGCTTTGCTGATTGTATTAGTTATACTACTAGTAATTAAAAATACCGCTAAAGGCTTAGTTGGCACTATCAAAAGTATTGATAATGATAGTCGAACTATTGTGATTTACGATGGGTTACAAGATATGAAGTTGAATATTACTAATACTACTAAATTATTGGATGTTAGGAATCAACCAACAATTTTTAGTGAATTTAATGTTGGTTTTGAAGTTGAAGTTTGATTCAAAAAGAATAACGAAGAATTAGTTGTTGAGAAGATTAGAATTACTAAAGCTCCTAATATATTAATTCTATCGCCAAGTAATAATGATGTAGTTAAGAGAGAATTTAAAGTTAGTGGTTCAGCTAGAGTATTTGAAAATGTTTTACAAGTAGAAGTTACTAATGCTGATAATAACCAATCGTTGTATAAGAAAACGGTAATGGCTTCACCAATTGATATTGGATTATTCGGACCATTTGAAACGGAAATTAATATTAGTAATTATCCTGAAGTCAAGAATATCCGATTGGATGCTTTTCAGTATTCAGCTAAAGATGGATCCGTTACTGATAAGACTAGTATTAACTTAGAAGTTAATTAATATATTAAAACTATTAAATGAAATTGAATAGAGGCTTTATTGAAAATATATTTGTAATTACAGCACTATCAATAATAGTAGCCTTTTCAGCATTCATTTCAAAACAAACAAAGGAGGTAGAGATTTTTAAATTAAAGACAGTGAATAATGTCATACATAATTTTAAAGATAAAAATATTTTAGTTTTAGGTATTGCCGGATTTGAAAGCAATGGACCATTGCTAACTGATGTTATGATGGTAGTAAATGTTAATACTGAGAAGGCGAGTATAAAGGCAGTTTCAATTCCTAGAGATTTGCTAGTTAATATCGAGAAGACCGAGAAATTTACAAAGATAAATAACCTGCTAACAGTTGATAATCCAAAATTGAAAATTAAGAATACGGATTTAATTAAGAATAAGATTGCTCAGATTACAGGATTAAAGATTGATAATTTGGTGATTGTTGATTTGGATGGTTTTCGATATTTTATTGATGCTATTGGTGGAATTAATGTCTACTTAGATAAGCCACTATATGATCCAAAATTAGCTAATCCGGATAATCCTAATGAACGATTCTCTTTAGAAGCTGGTTGGAATTTCTTGGATGGCAAGAAGGCAGCAAAGTTTGTTCGATCACGTTATGCTGCTACGGGAGACTTTTCGAGAATCGATCATCAGCATGACTTATTAATGTCGGTATTTCAGAAGCTAAAGAAGATAAATGCTTTTACAAATCCAGTAATGCTATACAAGATCTATAGTAGTTGAAGTGGTTATCTATATACTGATTTAAATATTAATGATGGTTTTAAATTATTGCCTTTAGCAAAAACTTTAAATAACAAGAATATATCTTTTACAACTATTAGTTATTCTCAGCCCAATCCGCTATTAATGTCGAGCAGTTCGGATATAAATGGATATTTTCTAATGCCTCGTATTGGGTTAGAGAATTACACTGATATCCAGAATTATATTTATGATTATATTTATTAACCATGGAAACAAAGAATAATAAAAAAATATTAGTAGGATTAAATAATCCAGGATCAAAGTATGATAATACTCCCCATAATATCGGGAAGGTGTTTTTGGAATGATTGGTTGATAAGTTAGCTGAGGACGGGAAGATTGAATCCGGATTAAAATGAAAAGATGATAAGAAGATATCAGCTAAGATACTAGAGATTACTATTGGACACAAAGATATTGTTTTAATTCTGCCAAAGACTTTTATGAATAATTCGGGGTTAGCAGTTGTGAAGGCTTTGAACTACTACAAGATCGATATGAAGGGATTGATGGTAGTTCATGATGAAGCTGATATGCTTATAGGGAAGGCTAAATTAGGTTTTAGCCATTCAGCGGCTGGACATAATGGAGTTGATTCAATAATTCAGAATTTAAAGACTCAGTCTTTTTGAAGATATCGTATTGGGATAAGACCAATAGATATTTCGGAATCTAAATATCAATTCAAAGCCGGGGATTACGTAGTAAAGGCAATGACTAAAGAGAATCAAAAGATTCTATTCAATAGCTTTGAAAAGTACTATTTAGACATCATGAGATGGATAGTAAATAGCTAATAATGTGGTACTACATAAAGTAGTACCACATCTTGATTTATATAAGATTGTGTGGTAGATTAGGGTTAGCTATTTTCATAAATTATTGGAGGTTTTTTATGACAAGATTTCGCGAGATTGACGGTTCCGTGAGCGATGTAAAACGTGGTAAAATTCGCACACCAGAAGAATTGTATTTGATGCTAGGGGATGCATCTGAAGAAGAGGAAAAGTTTATAATCGATTATTTACAAAAACACAAATTCCGAAGTAATGTCTCTATTTCAGAAACAATTCTTGTAAGAGACAAGCGGGTTATCGTTAAATCTATGGAAAAAGGGATTCCACCTTTTTCTTCTCCATTGGAATCTATTGTAGGTAATGAAACGATTATTCATCCAGATGGATTAGAAATCGTTCCATTAACACTAACAGAACAAATAAACCTCAAAATAATCGCCGACACTTATAGAGTATTATATCAGTAGAGTGGCGATTAACGGCAGCAACTTGGTCGGAGCAAGCTTTATAGCTCCGACCTCGTTTTTATTTATTTTAAAACCACCTATAATATATCTAGGTGGTTTTAATCTTGGTCGGGGTGCTGAGAATCGAACTCAGACCGCATGCTCCCAAAGCACGCATACTACCACTATACGACACCCCGTTTTATTTGATTAAATACTAACAAATTTTAATCTAAAAATCAAGCTTTCAAACCCTTAGCTAGTGTTTGTTTTTATGACGTTTTTGTGCTAAAATTGGGGTATATTAAACTAATATATTCAAAATATGAAACAATTAATTTCTGAAGGTAAGGAACTGAAAATATCAGAATTACCAGTTCCAACAATAAATGATGACCAGATTTTGGTTCAGAATTACTATTCTATAATATCTACAGGGACAGAGATTTCTAATATTTCTTTTACGAAGGATCCTCTATACAAGAAGGTATTGAATTACCCTGATAAAATTCAAAAGGCTTTAAAGATGGTACAGACTAAAGGCTTAAGTGAAGTCTTACGTATTGGAATTGATTTCTTGAATATTCCAAGGGAATGAGGATATAGCTCATGTGGGAAGGTTATTGAAGTTGGGAAGAATATCAAAGACATCAAGGTTGGCGATATGGTAGCTTGTGCTGGGGCTGGGAAGGCCAATCATGCTGAGTATGTCGCAATACCAGAGAATTTAGCAGTCAGAGTTCCTAATAATGTAAATTGCAAGGATGCTAGTATTACTACTATTGGAGCTATTGCTATGCAAGGAGTTAGACAATGCAATCCTTTAATTGGAGAGACTATTGTTGTAGTTGGATTAGGACTGATTGGACAATTAACAGCTTTGATTTTAAAAGCTAATGGAGTTAGAGTTATTGGAATTGAAACTAATGAAGCAAGAATTAAATTAGCTTTGAAGAATGGAATTAAAGATATTGTAAATCCAATAACCCAAAATATCATAAATGAAGTTAAGTTTTTGAATTCTAATTTAGTTGACGGTGTTATCATTACGGCTTCAAGTAAGGATAACAAACTAATCAATCAAGCTTTAGAAATTACTCGAAAGAGAGGTAGAGTTGTAGCAGTTGGTAATATTGGATTAAATATCTTACGATCAGCATGATATGAAAAAGAAATAGATTTAAAGATTTCATATTCTTATGGTCCAGGAAGAGGTGACTATATGTACGAAGAGAAGGGAGTTGATTATCCAATGGAGTTTGTGCGTTTTACTGAGAAGAGGAATATGGAATCATTCTTGCTGTTATTGAATGATAAGGTTATTAATTTAGATGGGATAATTAATAAAGAAACAAGTATTGATAATTGCATTTCAATTTATCAAGAATTAAAAGAAAGACCAGAATGATTAGGGGTAGCAATCAAATATGCTTTTGAAGAACAAAAAGAAATTTCAAAAGTAGTTGAAATACCTTCTAATAAAGTTAGTGGTTCAAAAATTAGATTGGGAATTATTGGATTAGGGAATTTCTTTATGTCAACATTGTTACCAGCGATTAAAAAAGCTGAAGACTTAGAAGTTGTTGCTTTAGCTAATCGCAACAATATGAAGTTACAATACTTTAGTAAGAAGTTAAATGCTTCTATAATTACAACTGACTATGTTGAATTATTCAAGAACAAAGATATTGATTTAGTTATGGCGATAACCCGACATAACTTACATTTTGATTTGGTTAAAAAAGCTATTGAATTTAAAAAGAATTTGTTTATTGAAAAGCCGTTATGTATTAAGGAAGAAGAATTAAATGAAATTAAGAATTTAATTAATTCCAATTCAGAATTGCCTTTAATTAATATTGGTTTTAATCGTAGATTTTCTAGCTTAATTATGAAGCTAAAGGAGGTTTTGAATAACCCTGAAAAGCCTATGATTATTAACTATATGGTGAATAGTGAGAATTTTGATAAGAATATGTGAGTAAATACTGAGGAGGGTGGTGGACAGATACTTGGAGAAGGCTGCGCTATGATTGATTTAGGACTATACTTGGTTGGAAGCGAGATTGTTTCGATAAATACAAACAAAGTTAAAGACAATTTACATTTAGAGACTGGGAATATTGTAAGCAGTATTAGCTTTAAGAATGGATCAGTCTTTAATTTGATTTATACAACTTTGGGGAATAAGAAATGGCCTAAGGAGAGTATTAATGTATTCTATGATGGGAATAACTATATGATAAATGATTTTAAAGAATTAAAATCAAGTAATAAAAAATATTGTTTGAAGTTGAAAAAACAAGACAAGGGACATGTTAATGAGATTGGAAGATTAGGAAAAAGTTTGAAGGAAGGAGTTGGTTTAATTCCTTTGTCTGAAATTATCAGAGCAACTGAAATTGCTTTTGAGATTAATAAATCAAATAACAAATAACCTATGTGTGGTTTTAGTGGAATCATTGATTTTGAAAAGAAGAATGATTTAGAATCAAATCTTAAGAAGGGAATTGATGAATTAATTCATCGGGGACCAGATAATCAAGGTTTGTATTTTGAAAAAGACTTAGGATTGTATTTTGGTTTTAATCGTTTAAAAATTATTGATTTAAAAGATGCTAGCAATCAACCATTTATAAGTGCTGATGGTTTGGTTATTATGATGTTTAATGGAGAGATATATAATTACAAAGAATTGAAAAAAGAATTAAATGAGTTTGAATTTAAAACTGATAGTGATACTGAAGTATTGTTGGCTTGCTATCAAAAGTTTGGATTGAAATTTTTAGATAAAATTGAAGGGATGTTTTCAATTTGTATTTTTGATAAAAATGAAAACAAAGTTTTGTTAATTCGAGACCGCTTAGGAATCAAACCTTTGTTTTATTTGATTAATCAAAAACAAATTTTGTTTTCTTCAGAAATCAAATCAATTTTAAAGATGGATTTGATTAAAAAAGAAATTAATCCAACAGCAATAGATAATTATTTAACTTTTTTATGTACGATTGATAATCAAACTCCATTCTTAAATGTTTTGAAGTTAAGACCAGGAGAGATGATGGCTATAAACTTAAATGATAAAACAATTCTACATAATGAGTATTGAGATTTGAAGGTTAATGCAAATACTGAAAAAGAAGAAGATGTTATTAAAAATGTTTTTAAGAAGTTATCGGATTCGATTACTGAACAGATGCAAGCTGATGTTGATTTTGGTTGTTTTTTGTCTGGTGGATTGGATTCAAGTTTAAATGCAGTTTTGATGTCAGAGAAGTTAGGAGTGCCTGTTAAGACTCTATCAGTATACTTTGATAGCCCAAAATACAATGAAATACAATATTCTAGGATGATTAGTGACAAATTAAAGGCTACAAAGTTTGAGAAAGAAATTACTCAAAAAGACTTTTGATTGTTTTTAGATGAATTCAAATCAATAAATGACAGTTTAAATGGAGATTTAGTATGTTTTCCTTTGTATTTCTTATCGGAAATGACTCATTTGAATAATATCAAGATGATTCAAGTAGGAGAAGGGGCTGACGAGATCTTCTGCGGATATAGAAGGTTCAAATATGCCAAAATGATATGGCTAATTGATTGGTTATGAAGTAAGACTATAAAGTGAGATTACAGGATTAAGAAGGGGTTGATGGTTTTAGTTGAGTGAATGCTAAAGAAGGATAGTATGGGTTTTGAAATGACTAGAAGATGAAAGAAGGGATTACCTTGATACTTTGGAGCTAATAATATCTTTACTGAATTTGAAAAAGAAAGTATCTTTGGAAGTGAATTTGGTAAGAATATTGATAAGAGATTTTCTGATAAAGTAATAAGCTTGCATTATAATTCAAAACATTCGGCATTACAGAAGATAACATATCTAGAGACAAAATTAAGGTTACCAGAATTGTTACTGAATAGAGTAGATATGCTAACTATGAAGTTTTCAATTGAATCTCGGGTACCGTTCTTGAATTCTAAATTAGTAGAATATGTTTTTAATGTATCGGATGGTTTGAAATTGAAGAATAATACTACAAAATATTTGCTTAAAAAAGCAGCTTTTGGTATTATACCTAATGAGATAATCGACCGTAAGAAGCAAGGATTCTGAGCACCGTTCTTAGAATGATATATGTTTGATAAAGAATTTAATGCCAAAATTCAAAGTTTGATTTTAAATTCAAAGTTATTAAAAGATAAAGTTTTGAAGACTGAATATGTTAAAGAATTATTGAAGGAATCAAAATTCAACGAAAGAACTATTTTAAAAGTTTGATCAATATTAATACTAAGTAATTTCTATGATTATTACTTTGCTGAATAAAATTAAAAAGATAATTAATGAATCAAAGACATTAGTTAATATATTTTTTACTTTTGGAGCTAGAATTCTAAAAGCTTTAACGATTTTTGTATTAATGATATTAGTAGCTAGGAAGTTTGGACCCGAAGGTAAGGGAATTATTACTATGGCTTTGTTCTTGCCAGACTTTTTGTATTTCATGATGCATTTAGGATTAGGAAATGCTAGTATATTCTTTATTAGTAATTCGAATGAGGATGAGAAGACAATATATAATAATTCGGTATGACAGGGGTTGGGGTTGAGTATATTAGCGATAACTATCGTATTAGTGTTAAGATTAGTTAATCCTAATGTATTAGGAATTGGATTTCCTACTTCTTTACTATATATTGCTTTAGCGATTGTACCGTTTTCTTTTCTAGAGACATTCTTTGAGAATTTGTTTGCTGGCAAACAAGAATTTCGAATCTTTAATGGGATTATAATCTTGGATAGAATAGCATTGATAGTTGTAATGCTAGTTGCGTTTTTAAAATACAATATTAGTTTGAATTTTGTATTGAGTTTGATATTTATTAATTTGATTCTTCAAGTTACTACATATTTTGTTTTGTTAGTTAGAAGATACGGATTACCAAATATATTTAAATTCAATACTGGATATTTTAAGAAAGCAATTGACTTTGGATTTAGATCGTATTTGGCTTGTTTTTTATGCTATTTGGTATTGAGGTCAGACTTATATATGTTATCCGTTATGAAGGGAGTAAAGGATGTTGGATTGTATTCGGTAGCAACTAACTTTATTGACGCCATGCTACTATTATCAGGAAGTGCTTCAGCTGTTATCTTTCCTTTGATTAATAGGAACATATCTAGAGCTGGATATTATATCAAGAGGTTTACTAGCTTAATTTCTTTGGCTTCTTGTGGTATAATATTATTGACATTAGTATTTGGAAGACCTTTTATTAGTTTATTCTTTGGCCTTGAATTTGTATCAGCAAGTATGCCACTATATATATTATTGATTGCAATGTACTTCTGATCGCTATTAAGTATTCTGACTCAATTCTTTGCTGCGAAGAACTATCCATGGAAGGCAGTATATATATGAATACCAGGGATAGTACTCAACATTGTGATAAATTGGATTTGAATACCTAGGTACGGAATGTTAGCTGCAGCTTGATCATCAGTCATTGCTTATGCTTTAACTTTCTTCTTACATTTTTGGTTGATTCAAAAGTATGAGAGAATTAAATTAAAAGAATTAATTTTTCCTTGAATAATTAAAACAAATCATGAACAAATTTAATATATCTGAGAATAGTTATGGGCATAAAAAAAGATTAGATTTTATTAAGGAGCAGATTATAAAATACTGTTTAACAAATAGTTTGGATGCTTTTAATATTAGAATGTTAGATGTTGGGTGCGGTTCGGGAACTTTAGTAACTTTACCTTTAGGGGAAGAAGGATTCAATATCTTGGGAATTGATTTAGATCAAACTTCTATTGATTTTGCTAGAATACAGAATATCTTTAGAAATGTCAGTTTTGAGAAAAAGACAGTTGAGGAAGTTGAAGGGGAATATGATATAGTACTAGCTTGTGAGATACTAGAACATTTAGAAAGACCAGTTGAATTCTTAAAGACATTGAGTTCAAAATTAAAAACTAATGGTATTTTAATTCTAACGACTCCTAATGGATATGGGTGATCAGAGAAGGAAGGAGATTTGGTTAAGTGATTGGGTAAGAATTTGTTAATTAGAAGAATAATTAATAAATTCAAAAAACATTCACAAGATATTACTTTAAATGAGTCAGATAAGCATTTACAGAAGTTCAGCTATGAATTATTACTAAATATCTTTAATGATTCAGGATTGAAAGTTGTTGGTAGTAAGAATGGTCCGGTATTTGGTGGACCAATAATCGAAAGAACTTTTGCAAGATTACCGTTATTCAAGAAGACTTCTAATACATTAGGAGATATCTTGCCTTCAAAGATGGCTTTAGTATGATATTTTGTTTTAAAAAAATATTAATTTTAAATATGGATATTAAAAAAGACATACAAAAATTCTGAAATTCAAAACCTTGTGGGACTTTTGGGAATATACCAGAAGAAGCTAGTATTGAATACTTTAATAGAATCAAAGAACGCCGATATCGTTTGGAGCCTTTTATCTTAGATATTGCTAAGTTTAGTGAATATACTGACAAGAAGGTACTAGAGATTGGGTGTGGTATTGGTATGGATGGGATTGAATTTGCTAAGGCTAAAGCTGATTATACTGGAGTTGATCTATCGGACCAGTCTATTTCCTTATGTAAAAGGCATTTTGAGTTGTTTTCCCAAACTGGGAATATATTAAATATCGATGCTGAGAATTTGCCTTTTCCTGATAATACTTTTGATTTAGTATACTCCTGAGGAGTATTACATCATATACCAGATATGCAAAAAAGTATTAATGAAGTTTATAGGGTATTAAAGCCAGGAGGGAAAATTGTTATTATGATATATAACAAATATTCGTTAGTTGGGTTGCAACTATACTTGGTTTATGGATTATTGAAGTTTAAGTTTTTCAAGAAATTCAATGATTTGTATTACAATTGCCACGAGAGTGTGGGGACAAAGGCTTTTACTGATTTAGAGAGTAAAAAAATGTTTAATGCGTTTAATGATTTAAAAGTCTTTAATATTGTAACACCATATGATGTTAGAATTACTAGGAATAGATTCTTACCAAGAATATTTCAAAAGTTAGTTCCAAGTCGTTTTGGATTCTTTAAGATAATATTGGGGAATAAAAAAAAATAATATGTTTGTAACAAAGACAAGAATTAAAAAATTATTGAAAAATCCTTTAGGAGGATTAATGTTTTTAAATCAATTTTTTAAGTCTTTAAAATTAAAGAATTTGAAAATTAAGAATGTTAAATATATAGAAAGTGTTTGACATTCATTAATTAATAATTCGGAATTTTTTAATTTTGTTATTGACAATAGTAATCCTTTTGAAGGGAAGGTTAGAATTTTTGATAAGGAAGTTAGTATTGATGAGATTGATTGGAATCGAGACTATTTTAATAATTTTCCAATAAAGAGGGACTACTATTTTAATTTGAGAGAATGAATAATTAAGAATAGTTTTAAAGGTTTTGATATTAAGAATGTTTGGGAATTATCTCGAGGATATTTCTTAATTGATTTGGCTAGTTTATATTACAAGACTAAAGACGAAAAGTATTTAGAAGAATACCAAAAGATAATACTAGAATGAATTAAACAAAATCCATATTTGTATTCTAGCAATTGAACTAATCCAATGGAAGTAAGTGTAAGAATAATTAATTGAATTACTAGTTTTCAAATTATTAATAAGGATGGTGTTAAATTTAATGAAGAATTTTTAAATATTTTTTTCAATCATATGAATTTAAGTTTTAATTATTTGATTAATAATATTGAAACTTATCCTTTCAAATCAAATCATTATATGATTGATAATTTAGGAATATTGGTTTTGAGTTTGTTTTTGAATTCGAAAGATAAATGAATTCAAAAAAGCTTTAATAACCTATTGAAGGCTGAGTTCTCGCAATTTGATAGTGATGGGGTTGATTTTGAGAATTCAAGCAATTACCAGGTTCTAAAAACAGAGGCTTTAATGATGGCGTTTTTGATGTATAAGCAGAATTTGAATAAGCTAGAGAATGTTATACAGCTTGAAGATAGATATCTAGAGCAATTAAGTAAGATTTTTGAATTTTCAATTCATTTGTTTAAGAATGAAGGTACTTTTTTGGCTGGTGATAATGACGAAACTGAGGTTTTGAGATTGCCTTTAAAGGCTAAGTTAGAGAAACTGTATTTAATGATGTTTGGAGATAAGGTTGATTTAAATAATAGCAAGATATATTTTAAGAGTGGTTATGGATTCTTAAGAAATTCAAAATTCAATATTTTACTCTTAAGAGCTAATAATATTAGGAGTAGTCACTTCCATAATGATTTATTGAGCTTTCAATTAGTATATGGGGGTAAAGACTTTTTTATTGATAGTAATACTTTTAATTACAATACGGATAAAGAGAAGAGGGTATCATACTTAAGAACTCAGAGCCATAATACTTGCTTTGTGAATAATATTGAACAAAGTAGGATTGAAGCTAATGATGCATTCTTAAGGAATAAATCTGTAAGATCAATATGCAAGAAGTCTAACGTATCGAGTACTCGAGATGAGATGACTTTAGAAACTAAATACAATAATTTTTCACATTTGAGATCTTTGATATTTAATAAAGAACAGAACAAATTAAGTATTTTTGATACTTTCAATGGGAAAGTAAAATCTATTGAATGAAATTTGTTTTGTCCTAAAGAAGTTAAGGTATACAATAATTTAACTTTGAAGAATGTTTTGATTTTAGAGAATGATGGCTTAAAATTAATTTTGGAATTACCAGAGACTTTGAGTTACACTTTGAATAATGCTTTTGTATCTCCGAGATACAATACTGAAGAGATTGGAACTAATATAAAATTAAAATTTGAAAATAAAAATAATATATCAAACTTATCATTTCAAATTGTTATCAAAGAAAATTATTTAAATTAAATGTATGAAGATATTAATTTATAGTCAATACTTCTATCCAGAGACTAATGCTCCAGCTAATCGTTTAAACGATATGGCTAGGTATTTAGCTAAAGGGAACAAGGTTTCGATTTTGACTGGATTTCCGAATCATCCTTTAGGAAGAATGATTGGGGAATACAAAATGAAATGATTAATGAAGGATACGGTTGAAGACATGGATGTTTATAGAAGTTTTTTGATTATTCCGAGGAAGACAAATTCAAAAATATATAGATATCTAAATTACTTTAGTTTTGCTTTTTCAAGTTTTTTGAATTTGTTTAGAATTGAAAAGCCTGATTTAATGATTGTAACTAGTCCACCAATAAGTGTTTTAATCTTAGGATATATTTATGCTAAGATAAGGCATATACCATTAGTTATTGACTTAAGAGATTTATGACCTGAAGCAGCTATAAGTCTAAAGGTAGTTAAGAAGGGATTCGTTATTAATTGCTTAGAAAAATTAGTTGCTAAAGCATATATGTATTCTAAAAATATAATTATCAATACTGAAGCCTTTAGGGACGCTTTGGTTAGTAAGTACGAGATTATGAATTCTAAGATTACATACATTCCTAATGGATTTGATATTGAAGGGAATTTAGAATTCAAAAAAGAATTTGTTGATGAGGGGGAATTCAAAATCTTTTATTCGGGATTGTTTGGTTGAGCTCAGAATGTTGATTTGATTATTGAGACAGCTAAGATCTTTAAAGACAAAGGTTCTTTAGTTAAATTTGTTTTGATTGGTGATGGGCCTTTGAAGGAAGCTTTGAAAGACAAAGCTTTGAAGTATCATTTAAATAACTTAGAGATTCTTGATTATCAAAAGAAAGATAATTTGTTCAAGATAATCAGTGAATGTAACTTAGGATTAATAACTTATGAATTAAATGATACTTTTCGTAAGAATATTCCTTCAAAGATCTTTGACTATATGTTTTTAGAGAAGCCGGTAATAATAAACTTAGAGGGGGAAGCTTCAAGAATAATAGAAGATGGTAAGTTTGGATTCTGTTATGAAACTAATGATCCTGCTAAGTTATGTAATAGAATTGAAGAGATTCTAACCACTATGGATTTAAAGACTAGAGGTAATAATGGCTTTGAATATTTGAAGGCCAATTTCGATAAGAAGGAATTACTTAAAAGATTAGATAAGATATTAGAAGTTGAATAATTAAAAACATCGGTTTAATAACCGATGTTTTTGTTTGTGCCCAGGGAGGGACTCGAACCCACACTGGTATTAACCAAAAGGATTTTAAGTCCTTCGCGTCTACCATTCCGCCACCTGGGCATTTATGTATTAAATCTACCAAATTTTTTTTAAAAAATCAACTGTTTGGAATTATTCAAAAGCTATTGTATTTTTTTTAATTTTTAGTTACAATATATTTAATAAATTAAAATATATGTATGGATGTTTTGTATTATCTAAATGTATTTTGAAATAACAATATTGTTCAAGGTTTGATGGCAATCTTGGGAGCTATTGTTTTAGCTTTTGTAATTGATTATTTAATTTGATTCTATGTTAAGAAGTTTACAACTAGAACCCATACTCATATTGATGATTTCTTAGTGAATGTTTTAACAACACCAATACATTGGATAATTATAATCTTAGGAGCCAAGAAAGCTTTTTTGAAGATCTTTAATATTGTATTAACAAAGAATGTTGACCTATACTATCGTATTGCGATTATAGTTTTAATAGCTTATGTGATATCTAGATTATTATCATTCTTTATTGGCCATTGATTAAAGGTTCAAAAGCAAACTAAAAAAATACCACAATACATTAGTAATATAGTAGGAGTGGTTGTATTTTTAATTGCTTTGATGGTTGTAATGACAATGCTGAAGATATCTATAGCTCCATTACTAACCAGTTTTGGTATTGCTGGAGTTTTGATTGGTTTATCATTACAAAATACCTTGGTGAATTTTATTGCTGGATTGAAGATAATATCAGAAGAGAAGATTAAAATTGGAGATTTTATTGATGATGGCGTTAGTATTAAAGGCGTAGTAGAAGATATGAGTTTGAATTCAACTAAAATAAGAAATTTGAATAATAATATCATTATTGTTCCTAATTCAAAGATATCAGATAATCCAATAACTAATTATTCTAGGAATGATAGCAAGATTAGAGTAGTAGTTCCTATAACCTTGGTTATTGATAAGCCTTTAGTCGAGATGAAGAAGAAGTTAAATTCAATTGTTTTAGAAGTATTTGAAAGCATGGAAGGGATTGATAAGAAGCATGTTCCAGAAGTTTGAATAATCAATGCTGGACAAGCTAGTTCTATGACTCAGCCAACAGCTACTTTTAATGTCTTAATTACAGTAGTAAGTTACAAATATCAATTTGGAGTAGCTGATGCGATATTAGAGAAGGTTAGTAAAACATTTTGAAAGTATCAACATGAATAAATTCAAACAAAGTTTTACATTAGTAGAATTAATGATAGTAATAGCAATCTTAGCAATATTATCTGCTATTGTAATTTTTGCATTAAACCCAGCCAGACTCTTTGATAACTTTAGAGATTCAAAAAGAGTAACTGATATATCTAGTATTAACAAAGCTATTGTATTCATGGAATCTTGAAATCAATCAGGTATTACCTATGGTACTACAACTAATGTATATATCTCTCTACCTGATTCAAGTTCTACTTGTAGCTCTTACACACTTCCAACTCTTCCTACTGGATATACATATTACTGTTCTAATGCTACAAACTACAAGAATACTGATGGAACTGGTTGAATACCTATCAACTTTACAGTAGAAGGATCTAATAGATATCTATCAAGTCTACCAGTAGATCCAGTCAATAACAATTCTTTCTTCTATACCTACTATTCAGGAGGATCATATGAATTAACTGCAATACTAGCTAATCCCAATAAGAACTCTATTGATGACGAAGGAAGTCTTACATCAACCTTTGAGATTGGTAGTCCTAACCGAACATGGAATACACCGCTACAGAGGGATAAAGGATTGGTACTATACTACAATTTCAATGAAGCAAGTGGCAATGCGCAAGATATGTCGGGGAATGGATATACAGGAACTCTTAACGGGCCGGTCAGACAAACATTAGTTGGAACTGATCAATCGATGTATTACGATGCCAGTTCCTCAGATTATATCTCAACTCCTAGTTTTGCAATTCCTAATACGGGGATATTGACGATAGAGGCGTGGATGAAGAGTGTGGGTGCGGATAAGTATCAGTTTATATTAAGTGATGCATCTTATAATGAAATGTCTGGTTTTATATATATGGATAGACCAGTTAATACTAATAGTCTTTTGTATCTGTATGCCAACGGAACAGTATCGGCAGAGTCTTTGTTTACTAACTTCTTTCAAAGTTTAGACAATCAATGACTCCATATAGTTATAGTTTGTGATTATACAAATAAAATAGGAAAAGCGTATAGAAATGGGGTTCAATTTGGAACTACTCAAAATCTTACTGGTGTGCCCGTATTTCCTTCGGTTGGTAGAGTTAAATATATTGGCGCATATAGTAGTGGCGCTTATAAAATCACCGATGGTTCTCTTGATGAAGTAAGAATATATAATAGGGGATTGAGTGCGGAGGAGATATCAGCCCAGTATACCTCGACAAAAGGCCATTATGGCTACTAAATAGGCCTTTTGAAGGCTAATTTAGCTAGTAAATACGTTGGTTTTTAAGGCTTAAATTGGAAATACCCTAGTAAATACTAGGGTATTTCAATTTTAGCCTGTTTTTAGTTATCCACAGACCCTATTGACTCTGAAAAGGGGGTATGGTATAATATACCTATCTTTCAGCAATGAAAGATTTTTTAACTATTATGGATACAGGCGGGGGTTCAAAAGCTAAATTGAACCTTACATCCAGTAAAATCTGATCACTATTCATTAACAAGCGTAAAAGCTTATTAATGGTAGCGTGTATGGGTTTATTCTTAAACCTAGGTCAAGCTGGATTTTTATCTCTTAACGAAGCGTCATCTGTAGTTGTTCCTTTCCAAAGCGGTTATTCCTACAATGCTTTATTCTTAAAGCCTGTTGGAACTCAACCCAAGAATACCTCACCAGTTAAAATAAAAGTAACAATCACGGCCTATTCTTCTACAATTGAACAATGCGATAACGATCCTTTCGTTACTGCATCTGGTCATCCGGTTGAAGAGGGTATCATTGCTGCTAACTTCTTGCCTTTTGATACAAGAGTTAGAATCCCGGCAATCTACGGTGATAGAGTATTCGTTGTGAAGGACAGGATGAACCAAAAGTATAACAATAGAGTAGACGTTTGATTTGGTGATACAAAAGAAGCAATAGACTTTGGTGTCAAATCAACGTTTATCGAAATATTTTAAAAAAGAAAGCCAACCTGAAAGGGTTGGTTTTTCTTTTAAAAAATACTTTTAATTTTTTGTTTTTTGTGATATACTTTAGTAATAAACACATTATCATGTTAACAACTTTAGGAATTGTATTGAGTAAAAAAGATGTTGGAGAATACGATAGAGAGTATTGTTTTTTTACAAAGAATTATGGTAAAATAAAACTAATAGCAAAGTCGGTAAGAAAGCCATTATCGAAATTAAGCGGACAATTAGAACCACCGTCTTTGATTGAAGTTGTATTTGTACCGAACAATGATAAGGGATTGATTACTACAGCATTAGTTAAAAAGAATTATTTAAAAGTTCGAAGAATACTAGAAAAACAAAAGACATACAATACTATAGTAAGAACTATTGAAGAATTAACTGAATACAAACACAAGGATTTAATAATGTGAGGATTATTAAAAAATACAATTGATAATTTAAATAATTATGAATGGAAGTTAATTGAAATTGATTTTCTGGCAAAATTCTTGAAAGTCTTAGGATTCTCACCGAATGTTGAACATTGTATTAAATGCCAAAGGAAAATTTTAAATGAAGTTAATATATATTTTGATAATGAACATTGGGGATTCTGTTGTGAGAAATGCAAAAATATTAAGAATGAAAAAGTAACATTACAAGTTTTTAAGATTCTATCAATTTTATTAACATTACCTTTAAAAGAGATTTTGAATAGGGAATTGGATGAGCCAATATTAATTCAATACAAAAAAATACAGAGTTTGTTAAATAAGTATTTAAAACAAATAAAAAAATATTTTTAAAAAATACAATATGGGAATAAAAAATAGCCAAAACAAATTGTTTGCTTTAGGAATGATCACAACTATTATTCTAATAGTTGGAGGATATTTTGCTTGAAAACTACTAACTCCTGGGAGTGTGAATTTTTCAATTGAAAGTCCTAAAGAGATTAAGTCAGGCGAGACACAAAAGATTAAATTCATTTGTGAGAATAATACCAGACTAATTTTAGCTAATTCCCAAATTAAAATTAAATTACCAGACAATGCTTTTGATATTGATTACAGTCAAACTCCAACAATACTGTTAGGAGACGTAGCTCCAAAAGAAAAGATTGAAAAAGAAATTGAAGTAGTCTTCTATGGAGTTACGGGAGACAAGCCAAAGATTGAAGCTTCATTTGAATACAAGCCTCAAGGATTCTCTTCAGTCTTTAAAAAAGACCAAGACTTTAGTATGTTGATTAATGGTTCAAGTATTAGTTTGAACATTACTAATCCAAACCAAGTTTTGCCAGAGACTCCTTTTGATATGGGGATTGCTTGAACCAATCAAGCTAAAAAAGATTTTGAGAATTTGGTAGTAAAGATTAATTACCCAGCAGAATTTAATTTCAATTCAAGCGATCAAGAAGCTATAAGAACTGATAATACTTTTGATTTAGGTTTTGTTAGATCGTTTGAGCAGGGGAATATCAATCTTTCTGGATTCATGAATAGCCAAGGAGGAGAGAATAAGAAATTCGAAGTTTTGATAGGGATAGAATTAAAAGACATGAAGAAATTCTTTGTAATTAATAAATCGGAATCAGTAGTATCGTTAGTAAGTAATCCTTTGAGTTTAAACGTAAAGGTTAATGATGTAAGTACTTATTCAGCTAGTATTGGCGAGATGCTGCATGTAAGTTTGGATTACAAGAATAACTATAATGTGCCTTTGAATAATATGGTATTAAAAGTTGTATTTGATGGTACATATTTTGATTACAAAAAGTTAATACCTAATAAAGGATATTTTACTTTTGGTAATAAAACTATTACTTGGAATGAAGTCCAAATACCAGAATTAGCAACACTAAATCCAGGAGAAGGGGGAAATATTGAATTCTCAATACCAGTAACTGATAAATTCAATGTAAAGACATATGCTGATAAGAATTTGAAATTGAATATCAATGCTATAATAGAAAGCTTAACACCAGTTCAGGGATTGGATGTAAATTCTAAAGTCAAAGCTAGTAGTAGCGCTATGGTGAAATTAAATGCCGATATGAATGTAGAAATTACTGGATTCTTTACTGACAACAAAACTACAATAAGCAATTGTGGAAGCTTACCTTTAAAGGTTGGCCAGAAAACTTGTTATACCGTACATATGAAGATTAAGAATTATTTGAATGATGTAAATAATATATTGATTACTACTGACTTACCTTACTATGCAAACTATACTAATAAATTCACAACAAGTTATAGCAATGCTGATTTTACTTTCGATACGTTTTCAAAGAAATTGATTTGGAAGCTAGATAGTTTACCAGCTAATTCCGGAGTAATTACAAAACCTTATGAATTAGTATTCCAAGTAGAAGTAGCTCCGACAACAAATGAAGCAAATTCAGCTATTCCGATTATAAATTCAACGAGTATGTCAGCTACTGATTCATTCACTCAGAATAAGATTAGTAAGACTTACAAAGAATTAATGTCAAATAATATCGGGGATGCATTAACTAATTCGGGATATGGCAGAGTAACTGAATAATATATATTAAAGATTAAAAAAAACAATATGCAAAAACAAAGTTTTACATTAGTAGAATTAATGATAGTAATAGCAATCTTAGCAATATTATCAGCTATTGTAATTTTTGCATTAAACCCAGCCAGACTCTTTGATAACTTTAGAGATTCTAAGAGAGTAACTGATATATCTAGTATTAACAAAGCTATTGTATTCATGGAATCTTGAAATCAATCAGGTATTACTTATGGTACAACAACAAACGTATATATATCTCTTCCTGATTCAAGTTCTACTTGTAGTTCTTATTCATTACCAACTCTTCCTACTGGATACAATTATTACTGTAGTAATCCTACAACGTATAAGAATACTGATGGTACTGGCTGAATACCTATCAACTTTACGGTTGAAGGATCCAATAGATATCTATCAAGTTTACCTATTGATCCAGTCAATAATTCTTCTTTTTTTTATACCTACTATTCAGGAGGATCCTATGAATTAACTGCCATACTATCTAATCCCAATAAGAACTCCATTAATGATGAAGGAAGTCTTACATCAACCTTTGAGATTGGTAGTCCTAATAGAACATTTAATACTCCACTACAAAGAGATAAAGGATTAGTATTATACTATGACTTCAACGAAGTATCTGGTAATGCCCAAGATCATTCAGGGAATGGATATACAGGAACTCTTAATGGACCAGTTAGACAGACATTAGTTGGAACTGATCAAGCAATGTACTACGATGCCAGTTCCTCAGATTATATTTCAACTCCTTCTTTTGCAATACCTGATACTGGAGTACTTACAATAGAAGTGTGAATGAAGAGCAAACTTGATACTACACATCATCAAACAATATTAGGCGATGCTAATCAAAACTCATCAATTAGTTATCTTTTTTTTATTAGATACGCGAATACAAATGTTTTATATTATGAATATGCTAATGGAACAGTTATAGGCACTGTTAATTTTGCTAATTTTTTTCAAAACTTAGATGATCAATGAATCCATATAGTAGTAATTTGTGATTATTCAAATAAAACATTAAAAGCATATAGAAATGGAATTCAGTTTGGAACTACACAAAATCTTTCGGGAACCCCACAATTTCCGTCAATTAACAGAGTAAAATATATTGGTACTTGATCGGGCTCTTCGCATAAACTAACTGATGGCTCCCTTGACGAAGTAAGAATATATAATAGAGGGTTGAGTGCCGAAGAGATAGCGGCCCAGTATACAAATACAAAATCTCACTATGGACAATAGCATAAAAATGTTCTAGAATATTAATACATAATAAATAAAATACAAATATGAAAGCCAAGCAAAATCAAATGGAAAAATTAGTAGCCTTTTTAAAGGATAACGGATTTATCAATCTATCATCAGAACCTTATGGTGGGTTCTCAAGTTCGTATGATTACGGCCCTTATGGAGTTGAAGTAAAAAACAATTTGAAAAAGGCTTGATGAGATACTATGACAAAAGAATTTGATAATATTGTAGGGATTGATTCTTCAATATTAATGTCTCCTAAAGTATGAGAAGCTTCGGGACATTTAACTGCTGGCTTTGCTGATGAATTAGTTGAATGTAAAGAATGTCATAAGAGATTCAAGGCTGATGAATTAGAGAATGAAAAATGTCCAAGCTGTAAGGGGGAATTATCAGCTCCAAAGAAATTCAATGTAATGATGAAGACTTTTGTAGGACCAATCGAAGATAGTGCTAATATTGTATATTTGAGAGGAGAAGCTTGCCAGGGAATATATATGAATTTCTTATGAGCAAAGAATTCAGCTAGAATGAAAATACCTTTTGGTATTTGTCAGATTGGAAAAGCTTTTAGAAATGAAATTACTCCTGGACCGTTTACTTTTAGAACCAGAGAATTCGAGCAAATGGATTTACAATTCTTTGTACATCCATTTGAAGCTGATAAATACTTTGAATTCTGAAAAGAGCAAAGAATGAATTACTACTTGAAGTTAGGAATTAGTAAAGGCCATTTGCGTTTTACAGATCATCCTGAAAACAAGTTAGCTCATTATGCTAAGAAGGCTTGTGATATTGAATATTTGTTTCCTTTTGGATGAAGCGAGATAGAGGGAATACATAATAGAACTGATTGAGATTTAGGGAATCATTCTAAGGCTAGCGGAACAGACTTATCATACTTTGATCAAGAGACAAAGGAGAAGTATATGCCATACATTATCGAAACTTCTGCTGGATGTGATAGAACTTTGTTAGCATTCTTATCAGAAGCCTTTGTTGAATTCGAAAAAGGTAGAAATGAAGATTCCGAAAGTACTGAATACTTGATGAATTTGAATAAGAAATTAGCTCCAGTTAAGGTAGCTATAATGCCTTTGATGAAGAACAAAGAAGAATTGCAAAAGAAGGCTAGAGAGATATATGATAATTTAAAGTTTGAATTCAATACTAAGTTTGACGATAGTGGATCTATTGGAAAACGCTATCGTAGAATGGATGAGTTAGGAACTCCTTATTGTATTACAATTGATTTTGATACTTTGACTGATGATTGCGTTACCGTTAGAGATAGAGATACAATGAAGCAAGAAAGAATTGAAATCAAAGAATTAAAAAATTTCTTAAGAGAAAAATATGCTTACTAAACATTTAAGTAAAATACCTGATAAATGTGAGTTTGAAAAATATGTTTTAAAAAATGGATTGGAAGTTGTTTTAATTCCGATTAAGAATGTGTTTTCAGTTGATGCAAAGTTGACAGTTCGAGTTGGGTCACAATACGAAACTAAAGAATTGAGTGGAATATCTCATTTCTTAGAGCATATGAATTTCAAGGGAACTAAAAACAAACCTAATCATGCTTTGCTAACTAAAAGCATTGATGAGAATGGTGGATTACAAAATGCTTCTACTGGGTATGATTTTACTTCGTACTACGCACATATTGGTTTTGAATACTTAGAATGTATATTAGACTTCTTATCAGATATATTTGTAAATTCAATATTTCCAGAAGAAGAATTTCAAAAAGAAAAAGGAGTAGTTATTGAAGAGATTAGAATGTATGAAGATCTTCCTAGAGTTAAAGCCGAAGAATTAATGTTAGAAGCTCTATACGGCGATCAACCTGCCGGAAGGAATATCGCTGGAACCGAAAAGAATATTTTAAATATGAATCGATCGCAGATGGTTGCTTTTTATAAAAAATATTACCATCCGAAGAATGCTACTTTGTTTGTAATGGGTAATTTTGATAATGCTCAAACTAAAAAATTAATTAAAAAATATTTTGAATTTGAAGTTAAGACAAAAGAAATTAAATATCCTAAAGCCAAATTATTGATTGATGGACCTAAAGTTAATTCTGGAGCCAAAGACTTAAAAGAAACTCACTTTGTCTTAGGATTTAATGCTTTTAAGCCAGGGGATAAGAGAAATGCAATATTATCAGTAATTAATGGTATTTTGTCTGATGGTTTTAATAGCAGACTCTATCTAAATGTCCGAGAGAAGCTAGGTGGAGCTTACTATATCACTAGCGGGGTAGACAAGATATTTGATAGAGGAGTTTTCTCGGTATTAGCTGGAGTAAATACAGCTAAAACAAAATTAATCTTAAGTGAAATTATTAAAGAATTAAGGATTTTGAAAAACGAATTGGTTAAGAAGGAAGAATTAGAGAAGACAAAGAATCGTATTGTAGGATCAATTCTAATGTCATTAGACGATCCTTATACTATTGCGGAACCAGCTTACGAAGCTATAACTTTTATGACTAAAGTAGAGACTTTCAAACAATACATTGATGCTATTATGAAGGTTACTGATAAAGATATCATGAAGATTAGTAAAGAATTGTTTAATGTGGAAAATATTAAGATGGGAGTAGTATCGAAAAAACAGGATGCTAAAGAGTTGAAGGATATAATCAAAACAATTTAATAATTCTTTTAAATTAAAAACTATGGAAAGAGAAATACATATTTCTTTTAAAAGCTTATGAAGAATCTGCTTTGTCGGATTGATGGTTTTTGGATTAATATATTTTAGACAAATTCTATTGATGTTCATGGCGTCTTTAATTCTATCAGCTTCAATGGAGAATATTATTAATTGGTTTGAATCTAAAAAAATCCCCAGAATATTTTCAGCTATTTCAGTATATATTTTATTAATTTTTATAATTGTTGGTTTGGTATATATTATCTTTCCACCTTTGTTTCAAAACATATTAAGCTTGACTGGAGAATTGCCAACAATGCTAAAATCTAGTACCACTTCAAGATTTTTTAAGAATTATTTACCGTTTATTAATAACAAGAGTTTATTGACTAATGCTTTTACGACTGATAATACTTTTAGTTACGTCGGGAATTTAGTTAAGAATTTATCAAGAATTGTTTTAGGATTATCTAATTTCTTCTTAATCATCTTAGTAGCTTTTTATTTGTCTTTGGAGAGAAGATGATTTAAGAATATGCTAGAGATGTTCTTGCCTCAGACTTACAAAAAGTATTTTATTAGATTATGGGAGAAGGCAGAAAACAAGATGGTATTCTGACTATATAGCCAGATTGCTTTGAGCATGTTTCTAACTAGTATGGCTATAATTATCTTCTATATCATGGATATCCCATATCCATTATTATCAGCTATTATCTTAGGGTTATTTGATTTTGTACCTTTTATTGGACCAATAATTGCTACAGTTGTTATTGTATTTATTAATATGGATGGGGTTACTAAGTCAGGGATACTATTAGCAGTATGTTTAGGATTACAATATATCCAAAATATTTTTGGACCATATATTAGAAGCAAATTCTTGAAAGTTGATCCAATAGTTACTTTATTTTTTATTGCTATCTTTGGAAAGTTTGGTGGGGCTTTAGGGGTATTTGTCGCTATTCCGTTATCAACAACTATTGTTGAATTTTTGAAGGATTTAACTAATGAAAAGATTTGCGATGAGAGATTTAAAAAATTAATATAATATGCTAGAATATATTAAAATTAAGAATTAAATAATGCAAAAGAAAAGTTTCACATTAGTAGAATTAATGATAGTAATAGCAATCTTAGCAATATTATCAGCTATTGTAATTTTTGCATTAAACCCAGCCAGACTCTTTGATAACTTTAGAGATAGTAGAAGAGTAACTGATATATCTAGTATTAACAAAGCTATTGTCTTCATGGAATCTTGAAATCAATCAGGTATTACTTATGGTACATCAACAAACGTGTATATCTCTCTTCCTGATTCAAGTTCAACTTGTTCAACATATTCATTACCAACTCTTCCTACTGGATACAATTATTACTGTAGTAGTCCTACAACATATAAGAATACTGACGGTACTGGCTGAATACCTATCAACTTTACAGTTGTTGGATCCAATAGATATCTATCAAGTCTTCCTATTGATCCAGTCAATAACAATTCTTTCTTCTATACCTACTATTCAGGAGGATCCTATGAATTAACTGCCATCCTTTCAAATCCCAATAAGAACTCCATTAATGATGAAGGAAGTCTTACATCAACCTTTGAGATTGGTAGTCCTAATAGAACATTTAATACTCCACTACAAAGAGATAAAGGATTAGTATTATACTATGACTTCAACGAAGTATCTGGTAATGCCCAAGATCATTCAGGGAATGGATATACAGGAACTCTTAATGGACCAGTTAGACAGACATTAGTTGGAACTGATCAAGCAATGTACTATGATGCTTCTGCCAGCGACTATATCTCAACTCCTTCTTTTGCAATACCTGATACAGGAATACTGACGGTAGAGGCGTGGATGAAGAGTAAAATACAAGCTTCCATTTATCAATCAATAATAAGTGATTATAATGAAAATCCTACAATAGGTTTTTTATGAATATTTAGAGCTATAAATTCAGATAACATTGTTATAGAATATTCCAATGGTACTATAAGCACTTCTACGGGTTATTCCAATTTTTTTCAAAATCTTGATAACCAATGGATCCATATAGTAATAGTTTCTGATTATACCACTAAAACAATGAAAGCATATAGAAATGGAGTTCAATTTGGGAATACTATAAGTCTTACGGGTATTCCACAATTTCCCTCAACCAACAAGGCAAAATTTATGGGATCTTATGATCTTACAAGACACAAACTCACCGACGGTTCCCTTGATGAAGTAAGAATATATAATAGAGGGTTGAGTGCGGAGGAGATAAGTGCTCAATATACAAATACAAAGTCTCGCTACGGACAATAATTAAATAATTAATAAATATACATCATGAATAAGAAACTATTTGTAACATGTGCGTTACCATACATCAATGCTGAACCTCATTTAGGTCATGTGTTTGAATTTATTCAAGCTGATTGTTTTGTAAGATTCCATAAGATAATAGTGGATGAGGTATATTTTACAGCTGGGACGGATGAAAACAGCTTGAAGAATATCATTGCTAGCAAAGAAAATGGGGTTAGTATTAAAGACTGATTAGATCAGAAGTCAAATTCATTTTTGAAGTTGAAAGATGATTTTAAAATATCTTTTGATGATTTCATTCGAACTTCAGAAGAGAGACATCACTTAGGAGCTCAGAAGCTCTGAAGCGCTATGGACAAGAATGATATTATCAAGAAGAATTATGAAGGGCTATATTGTGTTGGATGCGAAACATTCTATACGGAAGACGAATTAGTTGATGGCTTATGCCCAGAGCATAAGAAAGCACCAGAAAAGATTACGGAAGAGAATTACTTTTTTGTATTGAAGAATTACCAAAAGTTTTTAATTGATAAGATTGAGAAGAATGAATGAAAGATTATGCCAGAAAGTCGTAAGAATGAAATGCTAAGTTTTATTAAAGGAGATCTATTTGATGTGAGTGTCACTAGAAGTAAAAAGAGAAGTGAAGGATTGGGAATTGAAATACCAGAAGATAAAGACCAAGTATTATGAGTTTGAATCGATGCATTATCAAACTACATTAATGTTTTGAATTATGGATTAGAAGATACTTCTTTATTTGAAGAATGATGAAATAAGAGTGACGAGATATGGCATTTCTTAGGTAAGGGAATTTTAAGATTCCATGCAGCTTTTTGACCAGCATTCCTAGAATCAGCTCAGGTTAGAATCCCAACTCATTTATTCTGTCATGGATATATTACTTTGAATAATGAGAAGATGTCTAAGTCTTTAGGGAATAGTTTAAATCCAAGAGATTTATTAGTTAAATATCCGGTGGATTCAATACGATATTATTTAATGAAGGATATTCCTTCAGGAGATGATGGAGATTTTAATGAAGTTAATTTGACTAATAGACATAACAATGAATTATGTGCTTCTTGAGGGAATTTGGTTTCTAGAGTATTAGCTTTAGGAGAACAATACCAAAAGCCAATAAAGTTGAATTCTAATGAATTGAAATCTGAAATTGAAGTTGCAATTAAGAATTATACTGAATGTTTTTCGAATGTAAAGATTAATGACGTTGTGAGTGTTTGTTTTGATTTGATTGCCAAAATCAATAAATACATTAGTGAACAAAAGCCTTGATCATTGATAACTAGTTCTGAATCTGACTTTGAAAGAATAATTTCAAGTTCTTTATATGGCGTTATATATGCTAATATGCTATTATCAGCCATAATGCCAGATAGTAGTTCAAAGATATTTGATACTCTAGGAATAGAAGCTAAGAATTTGAAAGACTTAGAATCAATTAATGGTAGAGAATTCAATCTTAAAAAACCAGAGAATTTATTTAATAGAATTTAATATGTCTAACGTATTAGCTAGTAATAAAAAAGCATTCTTTGATTATGAAATTAAAGATATAGTTGAAGCAGGGATTGTTTTAAAAGGGTATGAAGTAAAGGCAGTGAAGCAATCACATATGAGCTTGAATGGTGCTTATGCAACTTTTCATAGTAACGAATTGTTTTTAATTAATACAACAATATCAGAATACCAAGTAAAGAATCAACCAAAGACTTATGACAAGACGGGAAGTCATAAGTTATTATTGAAGAAATCAGAATTAGAAATGCTGATTAGACAAATGAAAGAAAAAAGAATGGTACTAGTTCCAACTAAAGTGTATTTGAAAAACAATTTAGTGAAAGTTGAGATTGGAATTGGTAGACCTAAAAAACAATATGACAAGAGAGCGGTTATCAAAGAAAGGGAAGGTAAAAGATCAATTAAAAAAGACCTGTATTAATAGCCTTTAAATTCTTACCATTCTTCGATTTTAGTACCATAAAAAGCCAGGCGGTATTGACATTTTTAGCGTTTGGTGCTAAAATCAACTTAATAGTTAATTTTAGTACTATGAATAAATATATACCAAGAAAGCTAGAGGGAGAGATAAATAAATATATTGATGGGCCAGAAATTGTTGCTGTTGTTGGCCCTAGGCAATGTGGTAAAACAACTATGTTAAGGCACATAGCTGAGCGTTTAGACAATAGTACATTCTTGAGTTTTGAAGACCACGAAGTACTAGAGCTATTTGAAACGAACATTAAGCAATTTGCAAAATTATACACAGATAAATACAAGTATGTTTTTATCGACGAATTTCAGTATTCAAAAATCGGTGGCAAACAATTAAAGTTTTTATACGATTTACATCATACTAAAATTTTTATTTCTGGATCTTCGGCAATTGATTTAACAATTAACGCGGTAAAATATTTGGTTGGACGAGTACTAATCATGAGTTTATATCCTTTAGATTTTATTGAATTTATAGGCTATAAGGATAAGAAATATCAGAAGTATATAGTTGATAGTCAATCTCTTCTCTTTAGCTCTGAAAATATCAAAATAAATGAAGGGTGACACAAAAAGCTAATGTCTCTGTATGAAGAGTATATTATATTTGGTGGCTATCCACGGATTGTTCTAGAGAACGACAATCAAATAAAAATAAAAAAATTAAAAGACATCTATAATACCTATTTTTTAAGAGATGTTAAGGATTTTTTGGGTCTTACTAGCAACTATAAGCTTTCTAAATTAATAAAACTATTAGCATTACAGATAGGTAAAACGGTAGATTATAATCAACTAGCTAGCCAAACAGGGTTTAGTCATGCTTCTGTTAAAAAATATATGAATTTCTTAGAGCAAACTTTTATCTGCAATCTCATTACCCCTTATTACACTAATAAAATCTCCGAGATTGTCAAGAATCCTAGAGTATACTTCTTGGATACGGGGTTAAGGAATCATATAGCCGGAGATTTTAATGTAATAGGGGAGCGGCTAGATTCAGGATTTTTTCTAGAAAACGCAGTATATCAGCAAATTATTAAGAAAGGGATTGTTCCTCAATACTGACGCACAAAAAAACAATTAGAGATGGATTTTGTATTAGAAATTAACAGGCGCAATATTCTGGCGTTAGAAGTCAAAAAGACACTCCATAACATTAATTGGGATTCTATTAAGTTTTTCCAGGAAAAATACCCAAACATTGACATTAAATTAATGTATTGGGAGAAGAAAAACGATAAGTTACAAATTCCACATTATCCTATATATTTTGCTTAATATTTTGCTCTTGGATAACAATAAATCAAGCCCTGTTTTAGCGTTCTCTCGATTGGACATTTAAAAAACATTCGATAACGACATGGTCTCCCCGGACTTGCGTTTTGGAAAGAAATGTGATAAAGTAGGATTAATTAAAACAAAGATACTAACTATTGAAAATATGACAAAAACAGACACAAAAGCTAAAATAATTACTAAAGTTAAGGTACATGCCAAAGATACTGGCTCTCCAGAAGTACAAATTGCCTTACTTCAAAACAATATTGATAACTTATCTTCTCACTTGAAGAAGCATTCTAAAGATGTAGATGCCAAGAGAGGATTATTAGAAATTGTTGCTAAGAGAAGAAAACTACTTAACTATTTAGAGAAGAAATCAAAGAAGAGATTTAATGCTTTAAATAAGTTGATTAAAGCTTAAGACCAAACAAAGAACATTTTTGTTCTTTTTTTGGTGGTTAGTAATTAACAAATTAATAAAAATACCCTGAGTGGTAACTAATCATATTTGTTTTATTTGAAAGTTGTTTTAACTAAAACAAATATGGTTAATGCTTGGGGTTAAAAAATATATTATGAATTTTAAAGAATTCACATTGGATATTAATGGGACACCATTAACTATCAAACATTCACTATTGGCAAAACAAACCAATGGTTCAGTTTTGGCTAAGTTCGGGGGATCCGAAGTATTAGCAATTTCAGTTATGGGGATCGAAGATAAATTCGATAAGGATTGTATGCCTTTATCAGTTGATTTTGAAGAAAAATATTATGCTACTGGCAAGTTACTGGGTAGCAGATATATGAGAAGAGAATCTAGACCAAGCGAAGGAGCTACATTAACTAGTCGTATGATAGATAGAACTATTAGGCCTTTATTTAATCCTTACTTACGTAGAGAGGTTCAAGTTAATGTAACTTGTTTAGCTTTTGATGAAGTTAATGATCCTGATGTGCTATCAATGATTAGTGCTTCATTAGCATTAATGATTTCTAATATTCCTTGAAATGGACCAGTTGGCGCTGTTAGAATTGGATACAGCGAGAAGACTGGATTTGTTGTAAATCCAACATATGTTCAAAGAGAAGAGGGTATGGATTTTGAAATGGTTTTGTCAGGAGTTAAGAACAAAATCAATATGATTGAATTCCAAGGCAGTGAAGTTAGTGACGAATTAATCACTCAAGGCTTTGAGATTGGTCAAAAAGTAATAAACCAAATATGTGATTTCCAAACTGAAACTCAAAAAGAAATTGGAAAAGAAAAATCGGGTTTAAATTTTGTTTGTATTGATCCTGATTTCAAAAAAAGAGCTTATGAATTATTACAAGCAAAACAACAAGAGATTTTATTTAGTAAGACTATGGATAAATTAACTAAGCAAACTGAAATGGCTTTGTTAGTTAAAAGTACAACTGAAACTTTGAAAGGTGAAGGTTTTGAAGAAGACAAACTTAATACTTTAACTTTGATAATTGAAGAATTAACAAATGATATTTTACATAATGAAATTTTACAAAAAGGCAATAGACCAGATGGTAGATCGCTTACTGAGATTAGACCATTAGATGCGATGATTGATGTAATATCTCGAACTCATGGAAATGCATTGTTTGTTAGAGGTGATACTCAGACATTATCTACTGTTACATTAGGATCGCCATTAGAAACTTTATCAGTTCAAAGCATGGAGAGCGTTGCAGAAAAAAGATACTTCCATCACTACAACTTCCCACAATGATCAGTTGGAGAAGTTGGAAGATCTAAAGGACCAGGTAGAAGAGAATTAGGTCATGGAGCATTAGCTGAGAAAGCCATATTGCCAATGTTACCTAGTAAAACTGAATTTCCTTATACTATGAGAGTAGTATCTGAAGTCTTATCTTCTAATGGTTCTAGCTCTATGGCTTCAACTTGTTCGTCTTGTTTAGCCTTAATGGCCGCTGGAGTACCATTAAAAGAGATGGTAGCTGGTATTGCTATGGGTGTCATTATTGACGAGAAGAACGAAGCAAATTACAAGATTATAACTGATATTCAAGGACCAGAAGATCACTATGGTGATATGGATTTCAAAGTTGCTGGTACTAAGAATGGTGTAAATGCTTTGCAATTAGATGTGAAGATTAATGGTATTGATGGAGAATTATTAAAGAAAGCTTTAGCTCAAGCTAAAGAAGCTAGAATGTTTATTCTAGAAAAAATGAAATTAGCTATTAGCGAGCCTAGAAAAGAACTATCTCCATTTGCTCCAAAGATTATTTCGTTTGATGTCAATCCTGAGAAGATTGGGGAGATCATTGGTTCAGGTGGAAAGACCATAAACAAAATTATTGAAGTTACTGGAACCAAGATTGATATTGAAGAAAAGACCGTATACGTTATGGGTATGGACTTGGAGAAAGTCATGCAAGCCAAATCAATCATTGAAAACTTGATTAAAGAATATCAAGAAGGAGATATTGTTGAAGGTGTTGTAGAAGAATTAAAAGACTTTGGTGCTATCGTATACTTTGATGGCAACAATAGTGGATTACTACATATCTCAGAAATATCTGATAAGAGAATTAATAAAGTAACTGATGTTTTGAAGATTGGAGACAAATTAAAATTAAAAGTTATTAGAGTAGAGAACGGAAGAATTTCTTTATCATTAAGAGAAATGACTAAATAATTTAAAAACCAGCTGAATTAAATCAGTTGGTTTTTTTGTTTTTAAATTAAGTTAATAATTTTTATTCAGGTCTCAAAATCAATATCTTCTGATCGTGATTTTAAATTGATGTTGAGATTTTGAAATACTTCTTCATAATTAATGGTTTTGGAATAATAGTGTTTTAAGTTAGAGATAGCCATTTTTCTAGGCTGGTGGAAGCTAGCATTGATTGCTTTTTCATATTTAGTAATGAATTCTGTATCGTAATTACTATCTTTTTTGGTTAAGCAGATAATTGATGAATCAACTTTAGGAATAGGGAAGAAGCTGGCTTTAGGAACAGTTTGAATGTATTTAGCTTCGAAAAAAAGATTTACAAACATTGAAAGTTTATTGTTTTTTGAATTCTTCAAAGTAATTCTCTCAGCTAATTCTTTTTGAAGCATGAGAATTACTTTTTCAGGCTTGGGAGAATTATCAAAAATCATTCTTAAAAGAAAAGAAGATATGTAGTAGGGGATATTAGCAACAATTTTGAATTGGGTCTTGTTTTCTTTTAAAAAAAGAGTATAATATTCTTTGATGTCAGCGATGATAAGATTTAAATTTGAAAAATCTTTAAATCTTTCTTTTAAAAGATTTTCCATTCTTTGATCTTTTTCAATAGCGATGATTTGAGCTTTGGTTTGAAGCAAACTTTCGGTAAGATTGCCAGTTCCAGGACCAATCTCTAAGACGACATCTTGTTCTTTAATATCAGCAGCTTCAACTATCTTTAATAGCGCTGTTTTGGAATTAAGAAAGTTCTGACCGAGTGATTTTTTGGCTTTGATTGTTTTCATAGTAACCCTTTGATATTTTTTAAAAAATAGTGTATACTATAGGTAATTAAACATCTATTTATGTTCTACTATTGATACCTAAATGTATATGCCTATTATAGCAAATTAATTGCCAGAACACAAAGATTTTTGAAGCCAGTAATTAGGTTAGTGGTTTTTGCATTTAAGAAGATTACCAGTAAAGTTGAATGAGAGTTGATAGGAGCTTATTGCTATAAAAAATGCAAGACCAATACTAATACGATTGCTTTGGTAGTGTTCTTTGTTTTTGCTATTAATGTTGCTATGATGTTAAATGGGATATCAAATATTTCTTTTTCGAATTTGTTTGCTGATACAAATATTATTGTAGAAGCAATGGATTTACAAGATCCAGTTAGTACTCATGAGACGGTTTCGATAAATGATATTAATCTAGATAGCTATGACTACTATCAGAATCTAAATATGGAAGCTAAACCAGAAGACTTCTTAGATCTATACTTAGTGGAAGATGAAGCCTTTTTGTTACGTAGTATTGATTTTTCAGAATCAAATATTGATATTTCAAAACCAGATAGAATTATATCGTATGTTGTAAAGCAGGGAGATACTTTAGAGAAGATTGCTAAGAATTTTGGAATTAATGTAGAAACTTTAAAGACAGCTAATTCTTTGAAAAAATCAGTGATTGCTCCAGGACAGAAGTTAGTGATTCTTCCAATATCAGGTATTTACTATACTGTTAAGAAGGGGGATAGCTTAGGGAAGTTAGCAATCAAATACAAAATCTCAGCTAGTGTAATTCGAGAATACAATAATTTAGAAAATGATACTTTAAAAATTAATGAGAAAATTATCTTACCAGGGGCTAAGGAACAAATAATTGCAAATGTTACTAAGAGTGGTACAAAAATAACTGAAGTAGGTGGAAGTGGATTCTTCCTATATCCAACAGTAGGATGGAATTGAGGTGAAGCTCATGGAGTAGGTGGTTGTGCAGTTGATATTGCTAATACCTGTGGCACACCAATCTACGCTAGTGCTGATGGTACAGTAATTGATTTACGAACTAGTGGATACAATTCCGGATATGGACTATATATCAAAATACAACATAACAATGGAACTTCAACATTATATGCTCATTTAAGTCAAATACTAATTACTAATGGCCAATACGTAAGTAGGGGCCAGATGATCGGGAAGATGGGAACTACTGGTAAATCAACTGGATGTCACTTACACTTTGAAGTGAAGGGTGTAAAAAATCCATTTATTAAAAAATAGTAAAAATTTACTATGTCTAAAAAAATAGCCAAAAAAATTCTTTTGATAATTCTTCTGGGTTTTATGATATTAGGAGGAGTTAGCGCTCCAGGAGTGAATTTCAAAGCTCCTAAAGCTGAAGCTTCTATTTTCAATTGAGTAGCACCTAAAAAAACAGCTGAAACTCCAGTAAAAGGAGACGATGGTACGAAAAAGAATTCTTGTAATACTTGTTTTGTGGCTGTTAAGACTGGCACAATATGAAATATGTTATCCGCTCCGATTGATACAGTCTTATCGCTTATACCTAGAATTTTAGTATTTGTAATAAAGTGAATTGTGATTCTTTTGGCAAAACTTTTACAAGCATTAATGGCTCCTCAAGGAGGCGGATTATTCTTTAAATTAAATCAGTTCATGCCAACTTACAATGAAGCAGGGCAACAAACTAGTTTTATATATTGACTTTGAAGTGTATCGCTTTATTACGCCAATATATTAATAACGTTATTTTTAATTTGAATTGCTATTAATATTATTTTGGAGAAAAAAGAATATACCAATTACCAAAATTTAATTAAATTGGTAGGAGTTGCTTTATTAGTTAATTTCTCCTTAGTAATATGTGCGGTATTTGTAGATATATCTAATTTTATAGCAACTTTATTTATGTCAAATATCGCTATGAATTCTTTTTCTTGTATGTATGCTTGTACTATCCATAAAGTGGCAAATATTTTTAATTGTAAACAAGATAATATGATATTTTCTTTGACAATTTCTAATAGCTTAGCATTAATGGTTGGATTGGTATTTGTTGGACAAATATTAGGATTGATTATGTATGTACTTACTCGTATGGTTTATTTATGATTTTTGGTTGGCATATCACCAATTGCTTTTGTATTATCAGCTATACCAGAAACAAGAAAATATTACAAACAATGATCTGATTTGTTTATAGCTAATTTGACTAAATTACCAGCATTAGCATTTGCTTCATATTTTATTTTAAATATGATGATCTATATTTCAAATAATTATATGATGAGTACTGATACTGCTAATACAAATTGAATGCAAAACATATTGGGAATGGGAAATAACACAGCTAGCGAGAATCTTTGAATTTCAACTTTAGGAATTGTTTTTATATTATTTATATTATCACAAGCTTTATTAATGGTGGCTCAAAACTTAGGAGTAGAACAGATTTCCAAAGCTTCAGCATTTGCAACAGGCTGAGCTAAAAAAGGGTGAGATGCAGTGAAGAATCCTACTATGAGCTATGGAAGAAAGAAATTACTTAGTTCGAAGCCAATGCAAAGTTTTACAAAGACTCTTACTGGCAGTAAAATAGCTCCTCTAACAAGGCTTGGAAACAAAGTCGCTGATCAAATGACTAGGGAACAAAAGAAATCTCAAGGCGAAATTAATTACTGAAAAGAAAACTTGAATGCTGGTATGCTTGAGAGAATTGTTAATGACAACAAGAGCGCACGAGGAGATAAAACAAAATTCTTACAAGCCATCCAAGCCTTGTCAGAAATGCAATCAAAGGGTGATTATAAAGATCCTGGGGTTGGGAAAAATAAGATTAAAATTTTGGATAATCCAGAGAATATGAGTATGGTAAAGAATTTGGTAGCTGACGATTTATATGGAGAGACTGATGCGGGCAAATTCATGAAGAAGCGTTATACTTGAGTGAAGGCTGGTCCAAAATCAGAAGATTATAAGTCTGCAGCCGAAAAGATCTTGGGAACTGGTGCATCTGAAGCTGCTCTTAATAAGAAAATGGAAGAGTTGGCCTTTAGCGCCCCATATTATGATGCCGCTAGTTTTAAGGGTGGTAAACTAAGAGATGAGCTCTATGGAAGAGCTACTGACCAAGACAAAGCCGGTCTAAATGATTGACACGCCGAAATCAAACATCTTTTTGATGCTAGTAAAACTAACCCTGATCCTGAAAAATTTGCCGAAATGTTTCAATTATTTCAAAAAACAATTAGCGCCAAAAAGATGCAATTGATTTTTAACAAACTACCTAATGTTCAAAGAGCAACATTTTGAGATATGATTGCCAGAATGGCTATAGTAGCGAAGAAAGTTAAGGATAAAAAGCTTGGAAGCAATAACCTAGATGCTGAATTCACAAATATAAAACCTGACGAAATATACAATGATGCCGAAGACGCATTGAGCGAATTGGCTGGTGGACAACAATACAGCTGAATGGCTACTCCTAAAAACGCGGACTCCCTTTCTTTTGCTAGATCTTTGCGAGATAATGATTTTATAAAGTTAAAATAAAATAACTATATGATTGTTAATGCTTTTGAGATATATGATTATTTGCCAGAAAAAATAAAAGAATTATTGTTTAGCCAATTTATGGATAATTTAATGGCAAATATTTTTGCATTAGCAAACATCCCAGAAGAAAAACAGATTTCTTTACATCGCGACACAGTTGGAGTGCTGATAGGTAGGCATGATTTAAAACAGTATGAAAATATTTTAAAGACAAATTATGGATTAAATGACAACGTAACAGCTACAACAATAGCTCTATTAAACGAGAAATTATTTAACCAAATAACTGATGCTTTAGAAAAATCTAAAGAAGTTTATAAACGATTTAGTGAAGGCAATATAAAAAACCTATCTAATTCAGTAATATCTGAAACAAAAAATGAGTTCAAAGAACCTGAAAAAATAATGTCTTACATCCAAGAACTGGCCGAATCAATTAAAAAAGAAGATACTTTACCAGAAGCAAATTTAGAAATTATTCCGACAATTGCTGATATGAAAATTATACCGGAAGAAAAGAAAATTACTATAAATACGCCGGTTTTAAAACCAGAAGAAGCAAAAGTTGAACCAGTAGTTATCAAGAATGAAGCTGTTGCTGAAGAACCGGTTAAGGAAGTTGCTCCTGAAGTAAAGCCAGTTGAAGAAGTTCCGGCTTTTGTTCCCAAAGAATCAACGGTGTTTAAGATGATGAAGAATAAAGAAGAACAGAGTAATGGAAAATTAAATGAATACTTTAAAGCCTTGAAAGATAATTTGGATTTTGGTAATACCAACGAATCAGAGAATATATTCCAACCACCATTCAAGGCCACAAAGGGAAGGAGTATGATGGTAGAGTCTAGTATCGAAGAATCCAAGGATAATATTGTTGTAAACGAGAGTATTGAACCCAAGAAAAAACCTGTCAGATACAATAGCTTTGAATTTATGAAGAAGCCAAATACTCCTAGTGAAGCCAAATCAGCTGATGATAAGTTTATTGATTTGGGAGATTTTTAAATCAATTTTTATTGATAATTTTTTGGTTTTATGTTACATTATATCTAATAACTAATTTAATATTATGGATGATTATCAAGTACCACAATTCATTGAAGACGAAGCTAGATTAGTAGGACCATTCTCCTTTGTCCAGATTTTTATATTAGTTGGTGGTTGTGGTTCAGCCTTGATAGTTTACAAATTATTAAAAGGCTTTTTGGGAATACCAATTGCAGTAGTATTATTATTCTTAACAGCAATGTTGACTTTTACAAAGTTCAACGATATGCCATTATACAAAATGGTAATTCCAATGATAAAGCATTTTGTATTACCAAAATCATACCAATGATCTCAACCTAAAGGGGTAGTTACTAAAAATGAGAATATTAAAACTAAGACTGATTTTGATTTTAAGAATGTTGAGAGCAAGACAGATATGAATGCAGTTGATGAATTAACTAAAATATTAGACAAAGGCAATGAATAAAAACAATACTACAAATAATTCAAGTACTCAGAATTTAATGCCAATTAATGAAATTCGCAATAATACCGTTATCTTAAAGAATGGTTCTTTAAGATCTATTATTGAAGTTGATGGTATTAATATTGATTTGATGTCAAATGAAGATCAGGAGAATACATTAAGAACCTGACAATCATTTTTGAATAATTTGGATTTTTCAGTTCAAATATTAATTGTCTCTAGAAAGGCAAATATTGATGAGTATGTTAGTAATGTTGAGAGTAAGACTGCTGAAGTTGAAGAAGACTTGCTAAAGACTCAGGTAAACGACTATGTGACTTTTATACGAGACTTTACAGCTAATAATCAAATTATTGATAAGAAGTACTATATTATAGTTCCTTATGATCCTTTCATAATGAAGAAGAGTGCTTTTGGGGGACAAATTAAAGATATGTTTTTGAGTATTTTTAATTTGAATCGCGAAGCTTTTTCTCAGGATGTATTATTAGATGATAAGGAATTTCAAAAGAATTATCAGCAATTGATTGTTCGACAAGATACAATTCTTTCACAATTACAAAGAATGGGGTTATCAGCTCAGTTAGTTCAGACTAATGATATTATTCCTTTGATACATAATATCTACAATCCGGATACAATATTAAAACCAACATCAACAAAAGAATTTTAAAAAAACAAATATGTCTATTTTTTCTTCAAAAAAACAAGATAGTGAGACTGATAAGTTGATTAATGATAGTCGTTCAGGCTATGCTAAAGCCGTAGCTTCTTTACGAGATATCATTTCTCCTTCAGGATTGGTAGTGAATACAACTTCCTTAAAATTAGGAGGAACTTTTGTAAGGACTTTGTTTATTCTAACTTATCCAAGATATTTAAGCCCAGGGTGATTCTCTTCGATTATCAATTTTGATTCCGCTACAAACTTATCAATATTTTATCATCCAATTGATAATTCAAGTATTCTAAGACAGTTACGAAAGAAGTTGGGAGATGTTGGTGCTCAAATACAGTTAGAAGCTGAGAAAGGAGCCCCAAGGAATCCAGCTTTGGAAACCGCTATAGAAGATATTGAGAATTTAAGGCAAGCAATAGTTCAGGGAACGGAAAAGATGTTTAGAGTTTCCGTATATATTACTATCATGGCTAATTCTGAAAAAGAATTAAATGATACTGAGAATAAGATCAATAGCTTCTTAGAGAGTAAATTAATTTATCCAAAGCCAGCTCACTTTAGACATTTTGAAGGTTATGAATGTACGGTTCCAGTATGTTTGGATCGCTTAGGTTATGGGACATTATTGAATTCTACTCCAGCTTCAACTTTGTTTCCTTTCATATCGGCGAATTTAACACAAAATACAGGTATTATGTATGGTATTAATTTAATTAATAACAGCTTAGTTATCTTTGATAGATTTAGTTTAGAGAATGCTAATATGTGTGTATTCGGAACTTCGGGTAGTGGTAAGAGTTATGCTGTAAAGACTCATGCAATTCGAGAATTAATGATGGGATCAGATATTTTAATTATTGATCCAGAGAATGAATACGAATACTTAGCTAAAGCTGTTGGTGGAGAGAGCTATAAAATAGCTGTAGCTTCTAAGGACCATATCAATCCTTTTGATTTACCAATCATTACGAGTGACGAAACTGTTGGGGAAGTATTTAGAAGCCATATTTTGAATTTGATTGGATTGATTAAGATTTTGTTAGGAGGATTAAGTCCTATGGAAGAGGTTACAATAGATCAAGCAATTACTTTGACTTATGCTTCAAGAAATATCAATCCAGAAGCTGATACTGCTAATGAGAATATGCCAGTACTAGAAGACTTGGTGAATGTTTTAAATACTATGGAAGGTGGAGCAAACTTAGCAGCTAAGCTATATAAATACACCAAGGGAACTTACGGAGAATTTTTAAATCATCCTACAAATATTAATATTAATAACAAATTTGTTGTTTTTAATATTAATGATTTAGAAGAAGAGTTACGACCTATAGCTATGTATATTTTATTAAACTATGTTTGAAATAGCGTTAAGAAAGTTATGAAGAGAAGAATTCTAATTATAGAAGAAGCTTGATTATTAATGAAGTTCAAAGAGAGTGCTAACTTTATGTTGAGCTTTGCTAAGAGAGCTAGAAAATATTACTTGGGATTAACTACAATTACCCAAGACTTAGATGACTTTTTGAAGTCACCTCAAGGTATTCCAATAATTACAAATTCAAGTATTAAATTGTTATTCAAACAATCAACTGCTACAATAAAGCAATTGACTGAGACTTTACAATTAACTGAAGTAGAGAAGAATTTATTAACCCAGATAGAGATTGGTTCGGGGTTATTCTTAGCAGGGGACAAACATACTTTAATTCAAGTAGTAGCTTCGTATACTGAAGATCAGTTAATTACTTCAGATCCCGAAAGACTGATGGCTTTAAAAAACCAATAAGAATTAAATTATGCCAGCACCTTTAATTGCTGCCGGAGCAAAAGTAGTAGCGGGTAATATTGCCAAAAGAGAGGCTGCGAAACAAGCAGCTAAGATGGCTGCCAAAGCTGCTGCTAAAAAAACAGCTGAAGGGGTTGCTAAAAAGACGGCCGAGAAAGTTGGATCTCAAGCTGTTAAAAGTGGAGTAAAGAATATTCCAATTAAAAGACCTCCTAACAAATTTACACAAGGTTTTAGACAAGCAAATGATATATCGGATAAAGTTCAACAAGCTCAGAACATATCAAATACTGGAAATGCAAAAGAAGAAGAGAAACAAAAAGAACCTGCTCAAAAAACAACTTTTCTAAATAGAGTTTTAAATCAAAATACCAATAAAGAAAATGCAACTAATAAGTTTGATTATCGAAAAACATTTAGTGATAAAGGCCAAGTTGATAATGAGAATTCTCAACCTGTCAAAAAACAAGATAAGGGATGATATAACGCAGCTATGTTTATGGCTATATGAAAGGATGCTGTTGAGATAGGATTGAATTTAATTGCTTTGGGTTGATTAGGTCCGATACTTAGTTTTTTACCGACAATTGTGCTAACATTTATATTGTTTATGTCAGGAAAGAAAAGCACTATAAAGATTGTATCTTATTTCTTAGTATTAGTACTAGACTTATTACTACCAGGATTTAATGCCTTGCCAGTTACTGTGATTGCTACTTTCATTGTATTCCATATTAAACCAGAAGCCATAAAAGGTTTAGACAAGAATAATGCAAATAAAGGGATCGAAATTATTAAAAAGTTTATAAAATAAATATATGGTAAAATCTAAATACAAAAAAATTCTATTAGTTTTGGTCATTTTGTTCTTGACGATATCTAACATTACTCGAGTATATGCTCAAGTCAACACAATGACTACCGATCCAAATGTTATAAAACAAGAACTTAAAGCTGAAGGTGTTGGATATATATTCCAAGTTGGTATTCCTGGTATAGTAGGAGCTAATGCAAAGCTACCGATTACCGGATTGGGTACATTAGTAAACGGTATTATCACCTTGGCTTATAGAATTGCCATGTTACTTGTTTTATATAAAATAGTAAGCATTGGTTTTAAATATATGACTAGTAAGGGAAACGCCGACATAGTTAGCAGCGTTTCTAAAGGAATGAAAAATGTTCTAATTGGAATTTTAATTTTATTTGGATCTTATTTAATCTTAAGAACTATTAATCCAGATTTAACAAAAATACCGCAAAATATAAACTGCCCAAAGGGCACAGCTATTTGTGATGACGCCACTGGTTCTAATTATACTCAAAATAAAGTAGCTTGTCCTTTGCCAGGAGGCACTGTTAGCGTAGACAATCGCACAGCTGATGAATTAGAAAATGACATGGGGATAGGGTCTGATAAGTCAATGTTTGACGATGGAATTACAGAAGATGAAGTTAATAAGTTTATTTCATCAAATTATGGATCTTTGTATCAAAGTGGTGATTGAACAAATGCTAAAAAAGATTTGTTGTCAGGAAAAGTATCTACTAATATTTGATCAGCAATTAAAAAATTAATTGAAAATAAAAATAATTGATTAAGCCCAGATTGTTGAGATAAGATAGAGTTTGGTCCAATCTATACGGGGCATGTAAAAGCAGGAGACTATGAATCGTGTCATGACTCATATGATGCAGTTGATTTAGTCGTTAGAGATGGTCTTGGAAATCATGACAGAGATGCTGCTAAAGCTTGCATGGAAGATGCTTTAACATATCTAAGAGCATATGTATCCGAAGTTACGGCTTGCGACGAAAGAGAATGTCCGCCACCTCATATTCATATACAAGACGTTAATTGTAAGGTTGGATGTAGAGTTTGTCCTTAAGATAATACAATCAAAAACCTCCGAAGTAATTCGGAGGTTTTTTAATTTCGATAGTTTATCACTACACATCTGTTAGGATTATCTCCCTCGGATTCACTAGTTAAGTCAGGGTAGAGGGAGATCTCATTATGAATTAATTTTCGGTCTCTAGCGGTCATGGGGTCTAGTTTGACTGGTGTTTTAAAGATCATGACGCGTTGAGCAGCCTTCTTGGCTAGGTCTTGGAGTTCACGTTGATGGTTGAGTCTATAGCCGTTGATATCAACTTCAACTCTTCAGATAGGACCAGTAGTATTGTTTAGATTGGCAATATCAGTTAAGACAATTTCAAAAGCATCGAGGTTAGAACCGAATCTTCCGATGAATAAACTAGCTGTCATTGGAATATTGATAGTTACAAAGATTTTATGTTCTGATTCTATTTGTCTTACTTCAATCTCATGACCGTAAGTATTACAGTTCTTGAAGAAGACATTAAGAATATTTTTTATAACTTCGATGTTTTGTTCCATATTATTTAATTACTTTCTTTCTAATATATATTGTTTGAGCGATATTAATTACAGTTAGAATTGTTCAGTAAAGGAAGATGGCACTCTTGAAGCTCTTGAAATTAAGAATGAAGATTACTGGGAAGACATAGGTGAAGATCTTCATTATATTCTTCTGAGGATCATCATTGCTAAGATGCTTTAGAGTTATTAAACCATGCATTACTTGAGTAACTGTTGCTAGGATTGCTAGGATAATACTTGGTTTGGATAGGTCAAATAATCCTAGGAAGGAATGACTGATAGGACTTTTAACTAGGTTAGCTAATGTTGGGTAAAGGAATTTGAAGAAGTCAGGTCTAACGGCTACAGAGAAGGCACTGAATAAGCCAAAGATAACAAAGATTTGGAAGAAAGCAAAGAAGAAGGCAAAGCTAGGATTGATCTTATTAGTCTTATAGACTTCTAAGAGTAATGCAGTTTGTTGCTGAGGATTGGCTTTGTTTTCAGCTTGGATTTTCTTTAATTCAGGTTGAATCTTTTGCATTTTCTTTTGGAGAACTTCATTTTGAGTGAATAGAGGCCATAAAAGAAGTCTAACAAAGACAGTAGCAAGAATAATACTTAGACCAAAATCTTTTAATAAATAAAAACAAAAGAAGAGGATATTAATTATTGGCTTTCAAAAAAATGTTTGGAACATATAGTTTATTTAATTTTATTAAAAAGATATTGGACTTCGGTTTTAATCTCTTCAAAAAGCATGTCTTGAATATTGGTTTTGATTACCAAAACAAAATCAAAGCTAGACGGAAGAGAAGGAATTAAGTCTCTAACTATACTTCTTAAGATTCTTTTGAAATGGTTTCGGGTTACAGCTTTTTTGAAAGTTTTGTTAGAGACGACAAAGGCAAAACGAGAGTTAGAGATTTCGTTTTTAGCAAAGTTGATAATTAATCCTTTGCCAAAAACGCTTTGCTTATTACTAAAGACTTTTTTAATATCAGTTTCTTTTTTGAGACGATATTTTAAAGCTAACATAGTGTTAAGCGCTTAATTTGACTCTACCTTTCATGCGACGGCCTTTAACGACTTTTTTCCCAGCACAGGTTGATTGTCTAGCTAAAAAACCAAACTTTCTTGCTCTTTTAACCTTACTTGGTTGATAAGTTCTTTTTGTTGCCATAATATATAGTTTTAGTATTTAATAGTTATATGATAACATATTTTTTTGTAGAAAACAAGGGGGAAAATTAGTTAAGAAAAGAAGGTTTTTTGATAACTTTACTGTACCACATTAAGGAGTGAAAATTTCATTGTATGGTATATCTAGGACCAGGGACATCATTGACGCTCTATCCTTTCATTTTAGCACTGCAAAAAGATAGAAGATATTGGCATTTCTAGTGTTTTGTACTAGAATGAGCATGGTAGTTAATTTTAGTATCTATTCATTGAAATTTTAATATATTTATGATATATTTGCAATATATTAAATTTAATAAAATACTTATGGCAAATTATGCTTTTATAGATGTACAAAATACTGACACAACAACAAAAGGGTTGTTAGGTTTTTCTACAGATTGGTTAAAATTATTTCGTTTTCTAAAGAATAAAAAGAGTTGCGAGAAAGTATTTTTTTATACCGGAGTTTACGAAGGAGATCTAGAGACGATAAGCGTTATAGAAAGTTTAGAAAGAGAAGGTTGTATAATGAGAAAAAAATTATTACGCCTTTATAAAAGAAAAAACCGAGAAATAAATGTGGTATGTCCAAATTGCAATCATATGTTTATTAAATATATTAACACTGGGTACGATCATAAAGCCAATTGCGATGTTGATTTAACGGTAGACGCAATGCAGTTGATTGATAAAGAAAATCGATTCTATTTCTTTACTGGCGATGGTGATTTCGAATACTTGGCCGAAATGGCCGCTAAAAACAATAATAAAGTAACGATAGTTTCTAGCAGTAAAAAAATTAAAGATGGTCCAAATCATTATTTCTCAAGATTATCCACCAAATTAAGAGCTTTGACTTTTTCTTATAGAGGAATTATTAATTTTGAAGATATAAATAATTATCGGCAAGTTATTGAGAAAAAAGAATAAAAAAATGGAAAGGAAGCGAAGCGCGACCTTTCCTAATGTTATTTATATATTATCATATTTTATAAAAAAATGCAATAGTAAAGGTATTAAAATATACTCTGATAGAAGGGCATAGGATTTTTTGTTTTTTATCTTTTCTCCATCTATAGAACTAAAGGTTGTCAATAATGCTACGGTTTTTATACTAATTTGCCAGTTCTAAAATCACAATAATTCTTATCCCCACCTTTTCCACAGAAAGACGATAAAAAAGGCGTTATTGTATTGAAAATTTTTGAAAAAGCAGTTATACTATTATTACTAATTGACTTGCAGAAAAATACTAAACTGATTCTTATGAATGCAGATGAATTGAAAAAATTATGAAAAGACGTAATGTCAGAAATAGAACTAAATATTTCTAGAGCAAATTTTGTTACTTGATTTAAGAATAGTGCTATTATCGATAAGAATAAAGATACGGTAACCGTAGCTACTAATTCTAATTTTGCTAAAGAATGATTAGAGAATAGATACAATAAATATATTAAGAAGGCTTTAGAGAAGTTAGCTCCGGAAATTAAGAATGTAATATATAAAGTAGAATCAATTGAGAATATTCAGAAATTCCAAACAGCAATTGAAGAAGGAAAGAAGACTGAAGTAGTAAAAGTTAAAAAGCCAGCTGAGCAAACTGATTCTTTAACTAAGATTGCTCAAGATCCAAATACTAATTTAAATTCAAAATATACTTTTGATAATTTAGTAGTTGGTTCTCACAATGAATTAGCTCATGCAGCAGCTTTAGCGGTATTAGATAATTTAGGTTCCAAATACAATCCTTTGTTTATTTATGGAGGAGTTGGATTAGGGAAGACTCATTTAATGCAAGCTTTAGGAAATGCTTTTAGACAGAGTAACAAAAAATTAAATATCTGATATATCAATACTGAGAAATTAGTTAATGATATTATTGGATCTATTCGTGAACAAACAATTGATACAGTAAAGAAGCAATACAAAAAGTTAGATATATTATTGATTGATGATATTCAATTCTTAGCTAATAAAGAAAAGACTCAGGAAGAAGTATTCCATATCTTTAATACTCTGTATGATGCTAACAAACAAATTGTCTTTACGTCTGACCGACCACCAAAGGCAATACCAGGATTAGAAGAGAGATTACGATCACGGTTTGAAGGTGGAATGGTAGCTGATATTAGTCTACCTAATTACGAGACTAGAGTCGCAATATTGAAGAATAAACTACGAGAGAAGAAGACGAATTTACCAGATGAAATTATTGACTATATTGCTCAGAATATTACTAATAACGTTAGAGAATTAGAAGGGGCTTTAAATACGTTATTAATTAACTTTGAAGTTAAGAAGATTACTCCAAGTATTGAATTATCAAAGAAGTTGTTAGAAGATTTTATTAAGAAGCCAAAGAAGATGGTGACGCCTAATGATGTTTTAAAGTTAGTATCAGCTTTCTATGATATTTCAGTTGATAAGATCAAAGGGGAATCACGAAGGAAAGACTTGGTAAAGGCAAGACAAATTACTATGTATATCTTACGAGATGTTGTGAAGTTATCTTATCCAGCTATTGGAGAAGTTTTTAATCACAAAGACCATACAACAGTAATGCATTCATGTAAGAAGATTGAAGACGAGAAATTAAAGGATAGTGTATTAAATCAAGAGTTAGAATCGATAATTGAAAAGTTGAATTATGATGTGTTTAACTAGTGGAAAAAATTGTTGATAACCTTAGGTTAAAAATGTTGAAAAGTATTGTATAATAATTGCCAGAATTTAATAATAAGTTATACTGAAAAGTTATTGGAAGTTGTCTACTAGTTAGGGTTGAGTTATACAAGAGTGAAATTTGAAAAAAGATAGTACTGAATTGAATAAAGTTAGTTATCCACTTTTCCACCGAGCTAATAGTAATAAGAATTTATATTTATATTTTAAAAATAAAAAATACAATTAATAAAACTATTAAAAATATTATATGAAATTTACATGTTTAACTACAAACTTACAAAAGGCAGTTAATGTTTGTGAAAAAATTACTAATAGAAATTTAAGTTTGCCAATCTTAAATAATATTTTAATTAAGACAGTTAAGAATCAATTGCAATTGGTTTCAACCGACTTAGAGATTGGGTTGAATTATTATGTAGCGGGAGAAGTTAAAGAAGAGGGGAGTATTATAATCCCAGCTAAATTACTATTAGGATTAATTAATAATTTAAAAGAAGAAAAGATTACGTTAGAAACTAAGAAAGATAAGTTATATATCCAAACTAAGGATTTTGATTTGAATGTTCAAGGTTTTGATAGCACTGATTTTCCAATCATTCCTAGAATTGAAAGCGAAGATAGCTTGGATATTGAAGCTAATGAATTGTTATTGACTTTAAATCAAGTTATTAAAAGTGCTAATGCTGGATTTAATAAACCAGAATTAAATAGTGTATATTTTAATGTTGATAATGACGAGATGTTCTTTGTAAGTACGGATAGTTTTAGATTATCGGAAAAGCAATTAAATAAAAATGCGTATAAATTCAGCGGGAAGAAGGATGTAAAGATGATAGTTCCAATCAAAACTATTCAAGAGGTTATTTTGATTTTACAGAATTTTGATGATGTAAATAATAAGATTAAGATCTATTTCTCAAACAATCAAGTGTTCTTTGATTTCGGGAATGTAAATTTGATTTCTCGTTTGATTGAAGGGGAATTTCCTAATTACAAGAATATTATTCCAAAGACTTTCCAGACTAAAGTTCAAATAAACAAAGAGACTTTAGCAGAATCAATTAAATTAATCAGTTTATTAAGTAGTCAAATTAAAGATTTGAATATTCAATTTGATTCTAAAAAACAAGAGATGATATTGAAGGGGGCTGACGTTAATAAAGGCGAAGGAGTCTATCGGTTGAAATGTGTTATTGATGGCTATGATGCGAAGATCTGTTTTAATTATAGCTATATCTTGGATGGGTTGGACTGTATTAATAATGACGAAGTCTTCTTTGGAATTAATGAAGACAGTCCCGCATTAATAAAGTCTACTGGAGACGATAACTTTATATATGTTTTAATGCCAATTAGGATTTAAAAATTAAAAGACAAATATGTTTCAGGGAATAGGAGAAGTATTAAAGAGAAGATTAAAAGAATTAAAGATTGATAGCGGAATTAATGAGCAAATTGTTTTAAGTTTGACGGAAGATTTTTTAAAGCAAAATGATTTTTTTCTTTGCTTTCCTAAGAGTTTTAAAAACAATGAATTACTAGTTGTTTGTTCAAAATCAATATTAGCAAACGAATTGAATGAACAGAAGGATAATTTAGTTGAGTTTTTAAAAACTGAAAGTCCTGATATAAAAGTAAACAAGGTTATTGTTACAACAGGGTACAATAATTAAATTAAATACCAAATATGATTGATAAATTAAAAAATATTGTTTTTGAATTGGTTTTACAAATTCTAAAAGAAAATAATATTGAAAGAGAATTAAAAATTGAAGATATTAAAATTGAAAAAACCCAAAACGATGTTTTTGGTGATTTCACTTCTAATATTGTTATGATTTTGAAAAAAGAAATTAATATTAAAGATCAATTAATTGAAAAATTGAATAATGATTTGTATGTTAAGGAGAATATTTTGAAACTAGAATACAAAGAACCAGGGTTTATTAATTTCTTTGTTAAAAAAGAATTTTTAATTAAGAATTTAAAAAGTTTTGTTGAATTTAATAATACAATGGTTTTTAAAGATAAAGTTCAAAGTTTTTTAATTGAACATACTAGCCCTAATACTAATAAGCCATTACATATAGGGCACTTGAGGAATAGTGTGTTTGCTATGGCCGTTATACGTGTTTTAAAGGCCTTGAATCACAAGGTGACGGTAGATTGTTTGTTTAATGATAGAGGTATACATATTTGCAAGGCAATAGTTGGATATTTAAGATATAATAGACAAGATCTGGATCCACTAGAGAAAATATTAGAAGAATTAGATGATAATCCTAAGAATTGATTAAATCAACCAGAACCTGGGATGGAGGCTGAGTTTGTGGGGAAATGTTATATAAGAGGTCTAATTAATAGTTGGGAAGTAATAAAAAGTGGTGAAGAACCGAAAATAGATAAAGAAGAAGAATTAAAGAAATGAAAAGAATACCAAGAGCAATTTACATTAGACGCGATATGACTACTTAATGAATGGGAAAAAGGGAATAAAAAAGTTTTATTGGTATGAGAGACTTTAAATAAATGGTTTTATATAAGTTTTTACAATACTTTTAAAAGAATTAATAGTTATGCTGACCATTTTTGATATGAAAGTGAGTTTTTTCAAAAGGCAAAAGATTTAGCTCAAGTTGGGTTAGAGAAGGGAGTATTTGTGAAATTAGAAGATGGAGCTTTACTAACGCAATTAAAAGAATATGAGTTAACTGATGATATTGTTCAGAGATCTGATGGAACAGCAATGTATTTTACACAAGACCTATACTTAACCAAAATGAAAGTTGAGAAATTTCCAGTTGATTTGTATTTATGAGTAGTTGGTCCAGAACAGAAATTACATATGCAACAAGTATATGCGGTTTGTGATCAGATGGGAATTGGAAGTATTTCTAAATTCAAACATTTAAGTTATGGAGCTGTTTGTCAGAAGGATGGCGGGAAGATGAGTTCTCGTACGGGAACAGTTATTACAATAAACGAATTAATTAAAGAATTGAAAAATACAGTTCTAAGCAAGAAAGATAATGAATACAAATCTTTAGCTAGTTTCTCGGATATTGAACAAGACAATATGGCTGAGATTATTGGGATTGGAGCTATTAAGTATGCAATACTACGATTAGAAAAAGAACAAGATTTGCATTTTAGTTTTGAAGAGATACTGGACTTGAAGGGAAATGGCAGTCCATATATTCAATATACCTATGCAAGATGTAAATCAATAATTGAAAAGGCAGGAAATGTTGATAAGAATATAGATAGTTCGAAAATTACAGAAGAAGAATTGGTTTTATTAAGAAAATTGATTCATTTCAAAGACGTGATTGAAAAGGCAGGAGATAATTTTGCTCCGCATTTTGTAGCAAACTATATTTATGAATTAGCCAGGGAATTTAGTAGTTTCTACGAGAAGAATAGAATTTTGGATGCAGAAGTCAATAAAAGATTAAAAGTTGATTTAACTATAGCTATAGCTAATGTATTGAAGTTTGGGTTAGGATTGTTAGGAATCGATGTATTAGAAAGATTATAATATATTTACGGAACTTGAGATATGGATATTTATATCTCAAGTTTCGGGCTAAACTTGAGATATGGCTTGACATATCTCAAGTTATTTGATAAACTTGAGATATAAATAAGCTAAATAGCCAATTATGACAAAATTTAACGCTGGAAAATATATACAACAAGAAGGGTATAAGAGCTTTTTACCTAATTATATTAATCAAAGTTTTGAGTGTAGTGATGCTAAAGTCAATATATTGTTAGAAGAAGCAAGTAAGTGTTTAGGGGAACTAAACGCTTATTCTTCATTAATCCCGGATATTGATTTTTTTGTTAGAATGCATTTTGTAAAAGAAGCTAATAATTCTAGCAGAATAGAGGGAACCAAAACAAATATTAATGATATGGTTCTTCCAGAATCAGAAATAGAACCAGAAAAAAGAAATGATTGAGAAGAAGTTAATAATTATATTAACGCTATGGATTTTGCAGTGAAGGAATTGAATAATTTACCTTTATCGTTAAGGTTATTAAAGGAGATACACAAAATATTATTATCAGGAGTAAGAGGGGAATATAAGAATCCAGGAGAAATCCGTACTAGTCAAAATTGAATAGGAGGATCTAATTTACAGGATGCTATTTTTATTCCACCTCATAAAGATGATTTACCAGAATTATTATCTGATTGAGAAAAGTTTTGACATAACAATGGTTTAGACATTCCAATTTTAATTAAAATTGCTATGGCTCATTATCAGTTTGAAACCATTCATCCTTTCTTGGATGGTAATGGTAGAATTGGTAGATTGAATATTATATTACAATTAATTGATAAAAAAGTTTTAAGATATCCAGTTTTGTATTTGTCAGAGTTTTTCGAGAAGAATAAAAGTAGTTATTATAATTCATTAACTTATGTAAGAACAAGCGGTGATATTGAACAATGAATTAAATTCTTTTTAAGTGGAATTATAGAGGTGGCTAAGGATAGTAAGGATATTTTTGAAGCTATAATAAAATTAAGACAAGAATACAACGAAAAAATTGCTACTTTAGGGCGTAAAGCCAAAATGGCACAACGTTTAATGTTGTATTTGTTTTCTCATCCAACAGTAGATACCAAGACGGCGATTAAGCAATTAGGAATTACCTACAATACAGCGAATAAATTATTAAAAGATTTAGAATCTTTAGATGTTTTGCAAGAGACTACTGGATTCTCTCGAAATAGATTTTTTGTATTGTATAGATATTTAATTTTATTTAAATAATTGATTATGAAATATGTTTCTCATTCGGTGAAAGAAACGCATAAAATATCAGAAAATTTTATTAAAGAAATTAGTAAAAAGCAGGATTTGAAGAATGCTTTAGTAGTTGTGATGCAGGGAGATTTAGGAAGCGGGAAGACAGAATTTGTAAAAGGGTTGAAGAAGGTATTAGATATTAAGAATAATATCTTAAGCCCTACTTTTGTTTTAATGAAAGTTTATGATGTTTCAAATTCAAAATTCAAAAAAATGTATCATTTTGATTTGTATAGATTATTAGAAGGGAAATTAAAAGAAAAAAGTATTATAGAAGCATTGGAAACTTTGAATATTTATGATATACTAAACGATAATACCAATATTGTATTTATTGAATGAGGAGAGAATTTGAAAATGTTGAAGAAATACAATCCAATAAATATATCAATTACAAATACAAAGAATGAAGAAAGAAAAATATTAATATCTTAACAATGAAAAAATCTTTCACCCTCGTAGAATTAATGATAGTAATAGCAATCTTAGCAATATTATCAGCTATTGTAATTTTTGCATTAAACCCAGCCAGACTCTTTGATAACTTTAGAGATAGTAGAAGAGTAACTGATATATCTAGTATTAACAAAGCTATTGTATTCATGGAATCTTGAAATCAATCAGGTATTACTTATGGTACATCAACAAACGTATATATCTCTCTTCCTGATTCAAGTTCAACTTGTTCAACATATTCATTACCAACTCTTCCTACTGGATACAATTATTACTGTAGTAGTCCTACAACGTATAAGAATACTGATGGTACAGGCTGAATACCTATCAACTTTACG
>CAZUBO010000003.1:0-2048 GCA_964618955.1 uncultured Candidatus Saccharibacteria bacterium
CCAGAAGATTCAACTACTAATTAAAATATATTATGTCTACTGTTGAAGCTCGTAAAGAAGAAGCTTTAAAATATTTTGAAGAAAGATTCAAAATACATATCAAAAACAAAGATTTCTTTTTAGAGGCCCTAACTCATAGTTCGTTTATCAACGAAAACAAGAAATGACCTTTCTCACATAACGAACGTTTAGAATTCTTAGGAGATGCCGTTTTGCAACTTTGTAGTTCGGATTTCATCTATTTTGAATATCCTGATTATGCCGAAGGAGTATTAACTCCACTTCGTTCTAATCTCGTTAATTCTTTAATGCTTTCAAAAATTGCTTTATCCTTAAATCTTCATAAATACTTATTCATCTCCAAAGGGGAGAGAATGAGTGTGGATCAATTCCTAATGCAATTGGAGGATAAAACAATTGATGAATCCAAATTAAAATGCTATGTTCTAGCTGATGCTGTTGAATCGCTTTTTGGTGCAATCTATCTTGACCAAGGTTTCGCTGTCGCTAAGAATGTTATCATTGATCTTTTGAAAGCTTTTGTTAAAGATGTCATTGTCAAAAGCAATCAAAAAGATCACAAGAGTCTATTACAAGAAAAAATGCAAGAGCTGTATAAAAAAGCTCCAAATTACAAGGTTATTAAGTCAGTTGGCCCAGCCCATCAAGTATTCTATACTGTCATGACTTCTATCAATGGCTTAGAATTAGGTATTGGTGAAGGCTGATCCAAGAAAGATGCTGAAGAGAAGGCTGCTGAGAATGCCTTAGAACAACAAACCTGAAGAAACGAATAAAATCAAATAATTAAAAACGAGAAGCATTGACTTTCGGACCAACCCTAAGTGCAGCTTCCCATCGTGATATCTACATTATATCATATCTTTAAAAATCGTCAACACTATGTTGACGATTTTCTATTGACAAATATAAAATAATTGTGTATAATTGTGGTATAAAGTTACCACGAACGTGGTAAATTAACACCACAATATTATTATGAATATTTCATTACGGTCAAAAGTCGTTCAAAAATTATTAAATTTTTTCTTTATTCATAAAGATGAGCGTTTTTATATAAGCGAATTATCAAAATGGATTAAAGAAGAAAAATCAAATATCAATAAACAATTATCGAAACTATTGCTTGAAGGTATTTTGTCAGATGAATTTAAAGGCAATCAACATTATTTTTTTATTAATAAAGATTATCGTTTTTTAGACGAATATGAGACTATTATAAAAAAAACTTTTGGGATAGAAGCTATTCTAAAAGATAAGCTTTCAGCTATAAAAGGCATTGATAAAGCAATAATATTTGGATCTTATGCTAGCAATAAAATGAAAATTGATAGTGATTTAGATCTTTTAATAGTAGGCACCTATGATATAAAAAAAGTTAGTCTTGTTTTAGCAACATTACAAAAAGAATGACGTTTAGAAATTAATACCGTCGAATATTCATTAGTGGAATATAATAAAAAATTAAAAACCAAAGACAACTTTTTAATTAATGTTTTTAAAAACCCTATAATTAATATAATATAAATATGACATTCAATAAAGATTTTTTTATAAAACAAAGTTTTGATTTAGCAACTATAAAAAGATATTTTAGTAAGGCTAAATCAAATTTACGTATTGCTCGTGATTCCAAAGAACCAGAAGTGAAATTTCACTTTTCTTATCTAGCCTTAATACAAATAGGGATTACTTTAACTGCTACAAAGAATTACAGGGTTAAAAGCAAAGACGGTCACCACATAATGATCATTGAAAATTTAAGCGACATATTAGGAAACAAAGATATAAATGCCATTGGTAATCGAATGAGGCAAAAGCGTAATTCTGATATTTATGGCGAAATTGCAGCAATTACTAGTAAAGAAGCTAGGGAATACATGTCTTTTGTTGAGATGATATTAAAAGAGAGCGAAGAGTATGTATTTAAACAAAAACATCTTATCTAAGTATTGTGAAAAATCAAAAAATCTGTTATTCTTTAGATATTAATATATATCATATTTAACTTTATTTATGTATTTACG
>CAZUBO010000003.1:2148-69609 GCA_964618955.1 uncultured Candidatus Saccharibacteria bacterium
TGTTATTCTTTAGATATTAATATATATCATATTTAACTTTATTTATGTATTTACGTGAAATTGAAATTAAAGGATTTAAATCCTTTGCTGACAAAACTATCCTTCAATTCCCTCAAGGCATTAGCGCTATCGTAGGCCCTAATGGTTCTGGGAAGTCTAATGTTGTGGATGCTTTAAAATGAGTATTGGGTGAGCAAAGCTCAAAAAGCTTACGTACTGATAGCAGTGTGAACTTAATCTTCAGCGGTAACGAATTCAAACCTGCTGGCCAATCCGCTAAAGTTCGTTTGACTTTTGACGAAATTAATCGTCCTGATATTATCGATGCTAATACTCTCGAAATTGAAAAAGTAATTTACAGAGATGGTAAGACCGAATACTTTTTAAATAAAAAAGATGCTCGTCAGAAAGATTTAGTTGAATTACTAGCTTCTCTTCAATTAGGAACTAAAGGTCTTTCAATTATTAGCCAGGGAAGTATTGAAAACATTTTGAAAGTATCTCCTTTTGATCGTAAGATTATGTTCGAAGAGATTCTAGGTTTACGCCAATTAGAAATTAAAAAAGAATCTTCCGAAAAGAAATTAGAAAATACCAATATCAATCTTGATAAAGTATCTGCCTTAATTAATGAGATTCTACCTCACTTTAAATCTTTAAAGCGCTATGTTTCTCGTTTTGATAAACAACAAGAATATCAAAATGAATTAATTGAAAACAGTATTAAATACTATGGTTTTCGTTTTAAACATTTAAAAGAAAACAATATTAAAATCAATCTTGAATTAAAAACTTTTGATGACAAAATTATTGCTATTGAAGATACTATCAATATTGAAAAAGGCAAACTAGGATTTACTGATATTAAAGATCAAAATGCTATCAGCGGTTTAAATCAAAAACAAAAAGAAATTGAAAATATTGTTAAAGAATTAAACAATCAAAAACAAAGTTTGGTTTACGAGATGGCAAAGCTTGAAGGCCAAATTGATGAGAAATTAATTGCCGAGCAAAGACTAAGTCAAGTAACACCAGTCCAAAAAGTTGAAAACAAACCAAGATATATCAATCTTGATAATCTGTCTTCTAAGTTTTCAATTATCAAACAATTAATAAAAAACATTTTTGATTCTAACGATATCTTAGCTATCAAAAGCAATGTTGTTTCAATTGAAAAAGAATTAACTGAAATTTTAGAACCAACTAATGAATCTCCTGTTCCAATTGAAGTTGACAATTCCGAAAAAGTTAATGAAATTAAAACTGCAATTGAAAGTCTCAAAACTAGAATTAATGAATTCAAAATTAAAATTGATGCTATTAATCAAGATATCCAAGCTAAAGATTTTGAAGCCAATGCCATTGAAGACGAGATTGAAAAAGAATCCAAACTTCAGCGCGAGATGTTCTCAACTATTGAACACAAGCAGCGAGAATTAATGGCTCTACAACATGAAAAACAATCTTTAACTCTTGAATTCGAAAAGAACAATATCAATATCGAGAATCTCAAGAATCAAGTATCAAGTATGAACCTTGATTTCGAATTCATTGTAAATCATGAGAGTGTCAAAGACTTAGCTCTAGATGATATTGAACTCAAAGCAACTTATGACAAAATTGAACGTTTACGTGCTATACTCAACGAACTTGGCTTTGTTGACCAAAATATTATCGATGAATACAGTGACACTCAAAAGCGTATTGAATTCCTTGAAGTTCAAAAAGCTGATCTTGAAAAAGCCGTAGCTGACTTACGTTCTATCATTAGAGAATTAGCAATCAAAATCAATAATACTTTTGAATCAGCTATTAAAGAGATTAATCATGAATTTAATAAATATCTTGAGATGATCTTTGGCGGTGGTAAAGGCAATTTAGAGATTATTGAATTCAAAGACAAGCTTCCTAAAAAAGAAGAAGGGGAAGAATCTCAAGAAGTTTTACCTTTAGAATTAGAAAGCGAAAGAAAGATTGGACTTGAGATCAAAGTAAAACTTCCTAAGACAAAACTTGATGGTGTTGAAGCTTTGTCTGGTGGTGAAAAAAGTTTGGTATCTATTGCTTTGCTTTTTGCTATCGTCTCTCAAAGCAAACCTCCTATGCTAGTCATGGATGAAGTGGATGCTGCTTTAGACGAAGAGAATACTAGAAAATTCTCTAGCATCTTAAAAGAGCTTAGTACTAAAACTCAGTATTTAGTCATCACCCATAACTGACTTACCATGTCGAGTGCTAGTGTAATCTATGGTGTAACTATCGGCAAAGAGAAATTCTCTCAAATTCTTTCATTAGAATTAGAAGATTCAAGAGATTTTATGAAGAATTAATACGAAAAAGAGCTTTTTAAAAGCTCTTTTTCAGTTTGCAAAATATTGGTTTTTGTGTTAAAGTATCATTAGTTATCAAAATTTTCTATGGGGGAATACAATGGAAGAATTAATTAAAGTAACGCTTGTTGGAGGTCGTAAATTATATCTCAGTACTATAAAAAATATTAAATCCCTATTTGATCCTGGAGACAGGGTAGAGTTTAGTAATGGGGATGAAGGAACTGTAGTGGGGTATGGAGATATACCTTTTCCGTCTTTTGCAACTCAGCATAAATGTATACCATCAAATGGCCAATTTACTTTATGCTTTGGCCGTTGTACGGCTGTTTTTATCGCTTTGGATAAAAATAAAGGCAAAGTAAGCTACTTTTGTCGATACGATCCGCCACAAATAAAAGAAAAAAAAGAAGACGTTAAGGGGGGAATATAAATTCCTCCCTTTTAAATTAATTAATTGATTTTTTAATTATTCTTTGATATATTATCAATACTCTAATAATTAATAAAAAGCTTTAAAAAATATTCATGGCTACAAAAAAAGTAAAAAAAGTATCGCTTACTTCTGAAGAAAAATATGTTTATAGCTTTCAAAATGGCAAGGCCGAAGGCAATGGCACTATGAAAGAAATTCTTGGTGGTAAAGGTGCTGGTTTAGCTGAAATGACTAATATCGGTATTCCTGTTCCTCCCGGATTTACTATCACTACCAAAGTTTGTAATTACTATGATTTACATAACAAAAAATTATTAGCAAATTTCGATACCCAATTCTTAAATGCAATTTCTAAATTAGAAAAAGCTAGTGGTAAGAAATTTGATGATGAAAAGAATCCTTTACTCGTCTCTGTTCGTTCCGGAGCTAAGTTCTCTATGCCAGGTATGATGGATACTATTTTAAACTTAGGCCTTAATGATAAAACTGTTGAAGCATTAGCAAAGAAATCCAACAATCCTCGTTTTGCCTATGACTCTTATCGTAGATTCATTATGATGTTTTCTGATGTTGTTTTAGAAATCGACAAAAAAGAATTCGAAGAATTACTTCATAAGATAAAAGAAGCTAAAGGTTTAAAATATGATTATGAAGTATCATATATTGATTTAAAAGATTTGATTGAAAAATACAAAAAGATGGTTAAAGCCAGAATTGGCAAAGACTTTCCTCAAGATGTTTTGACTCAACTCAAAATGGCTAGAGACGCTGTATTCAAAAGTTGGAACAATCCTAGAGCTATTACTTATCGTCAGATAAATAAAATTCCTGATAATTTAGGAACTGCTGTTAACGTTCAAGCTATGGTCTTTGGTAATATGGGTGACGACTGTGCTACTGGCGTAGGCTTTACTCGTAATCCTGCTACTGGCAAAAAAGAATTCTATGGTGAATACTTGATCAACGCTCAAGGTGAAGATGTTGTTTCAGGTGTTCGTACTCCAAAGCCAATCACTAATTTGAAAAACGACATGCCAAAAGTCTATAAACAATTAGTTGAAGTCACTACTCGTTTGGAGAAGCACTATAAAGACATGCAAGATTTTGAATTCACAATTGAAAATGATATCTTATACATGCTTCAAACTCGTAGTGGTAAAAGAAGTATCAGAGCTGGTATCAAAATTGCTGTTGAGATGGTTAAAGAAAAATTAATTACCATTAACGAAGCTTTAATGCGTATTGATCCTAATCAAATCAATCAACTTCTTCATCCAATCATTGATCCTAAGGCTAAATTAGATATTATCGCTAAAGGTCTTCCTGCTTCTCCTGGAGCTGGTACTGGTAAAGTTGTCTTTGATCCTGATGAAGCTGTTGCTATGTCAGAAGCTGGTGAAAAAGTTGTTTTGGTTAGAGATGAAACTTCACCTGATGATATCAATGGTATGAATGTCGCCCAAGGTATTCTAACTGCCAGAGGTGGTATGACGTCTCACGCAGCTGTAGTAGCTCGTGGTATGGGCAAATGTAGCGTTGTTGGCTGTGAAGACATCAAAATCGACATGGCTAAAAAATGTTTTTCTGCTGGGGATATTATCATCAAAGAAGGTGACTATATCACCTTAGATGGAAATTCCGGTAATGTCATTTTGGGCAAAGCTAATACTATCATGCCTGAGATTGAAGGCGAATTCAAAACCTTCATGAAATGAGCTGATGAGATTGCTAAATTAAAAGTCAGAGCTAATGCCGATATTCCTCGGGATGCTAAAGTTGCTAGAAGCTTTGGCGCTGAAGGTATTGGTCTTTGTCGAACAGAGCATATGTTCTTTGATCCTCAAAGATTACCATATATGCAAGAAATGATTTTAGCTGATACGGAAGACGAAAGAATCAAGGCATTAGCCAAACTTCTTCCATTCCAAAAAGCTGATTTTTATGGCTTATTCAAAGAAATGAAGGGATTTCCAGTAACTATCAGAACTCTTGATCCACCACTACATGAATTCCTTCCAAAAACAACTGAAGCTGCTAAAGAATTATCTTCTATTATCAATGTTCCTTTTGAAAAGATAATTAAAAAATCTCAAGAGCTTCATGAGCAAAATCCAATGCTTGGCCATCGTGGTTGTCGTTTGGGTATTACTTATCCAGAAATAACCGAAATGCAAGTTCGTGCTATCATGTCTGCTGCGTGTGAGATATATAAAAAGGATAAGATCAAAGTTGTTCCCGAAATCATGATTCCTTTAGTAGGGAATGTCAAAGAATTTATTGATCAAAGAGAATTATCAATCAAAACAATTGAAGCTGTATTAAAAGAATACAAAGTAAAGATTGATTACAAAATTGGTACTATGATTGAAGTTCCTCGTGCTGCTTTGACAGCTGATGAAATTGCATCCCAAGCTGAATTCTTCTCTTTTGGAACTAACGACTTAACTCAAATGGGTATGGGCTTCTCTCGTGATGATGCTGGTAAGTTTATCAAAATCTATTTGAACAAAAAGATTTTGGAAAATGATCCATTCCAAACTTTGGATCAAACGGGTATTGGCAAATTAATTGTTATGGCAATTAATCTCGGAAGAAAAGTTAAGAAGGATTTGAAATGTGGTATCTGTGGAGAACATGGCGGTGATCCTGAAAGTGTAAAATTCTGTCATCGTTCAAACCTCAACTACGTCTCTTGTTCACCTTATCGTGTTCCTGTTGCTAAACTAGCTGCTGCTCAAGCAGTAATTGAAGAAAAGAAGAAATAGCAATACAATACAAAACCCACTGAATTCATCAGTGGGTTTTTGGTTTTAATTTTTTGATAACTATAAATCAAAAAAATTAATATATTTTGAATTTGTTTTGTCTATATCTTTATTATAATAAATATAGTTTAAATCAATCTTCGGATACGTTTCGCTAAATTTCGAATAATTTTTAGGAACTATTTTAGAAATTTTAAATTTGCTTTCGTAAGCTATTTTATTATCAACTACAAAGTCTACTTCATGCTTATCAGCTGTGCCTCAGTAATTAATAGTTATCTCGTCATTAGTTTCCAATAGCTTTTTATAAATCATATTTTCTAAAATTTCGCCTTTATCATCTCTATGTTCTAATTTTTCGAAATTATTTAACAGAACATTTCGCAATCCGAAATCATTAAAATATATTTTATTCATTTTGGTAAGTTCCTTACGTAAATTATTAAAATACGGACTTACTAAATTAATATGAAAAGATTTCCTCATGATATATAGAAAGTTGTTTATAATTGTTTTAGAAACGTTCAAAGTATTAGCTAGCTCGTTAAGATTTATCGTTTTGCCTATTTGGTCAGCCAACAAGACAAAAAGCTTATAAAAAATCTCGTCTTTTTGAATCCCAGCATCATCAATATCTCTTTTAGTATAGGCATAGGCAATTTCATGCAAAATCATTTTTTTCTCTTCAGTATCTTCAGTTAGGATTACTCTTGGATATCCACCATAAGTAACATATTCATTCATTAATTCTTTTTTGTCGTTTGTATTTAAATCTTTAATCTTTAATTTCTTAGCTAGCAAGAATTCTTCAAATGAAAATACATTAAGGAAAAAAATTCTTTTTCTTCCCGCTAAAGAATCTTTAAATTTTCTGTCGATATAAAAAGCTGAAGATCCAGTTACAATTAATTTAATTTTTCCTTTGTATTTGTCATAATTGAATTTAAGAAAATTCGAAGGATTCTTTAAATATTGTATTTCATCTATAAAAACATATTTTTTATCCTTTTCCAATCCATCAATAACAGTTATTAAATTATCAGGATGTTCGTCCAATTTAGCTAACAGAGTAGGGTCTTCTAAACTAAAAAAGAAGCATTGTTTGCCTTCTTTTTTTAGTTTCTGATACATATGAAAAAGCATGGTTGTTTTGCCAGTTTGCCTAGGGCCAGTCATTAATGCTATCTCATCTGTATCCAAATAGTCTCAAACAGCATTGTATATTGTACGTTTTATAAACATAGTGATTAATTAGTATTTTTGTATAGTTATATATTATCAGATAATTTGTACTTTGTCAATGCCAAAAGTCCGTTTTATCGGATAAAACGGACTTTTGGCTTATCAAAAATCCTTTTTATCGAAATCAAATATTTCAATATATTCTGTATAAATATTTGTTTTATAATCGTCTTTTGCATTATTTTCTTTTTTATGATATTATTTATATATAATTTAAATATTAAATACAAAATATGATTAGTTCAAAACCACCTTCTGGTATGAGAGATACTCTCCCAAATGCCTTAAGACAAAAACAAAGAATTATAAATCAAATTAAACAAATCTTCGAGAAGTTTAATTATGACCCTATTGATACTCCAGTTCTGGAACGTATCGAGGTTTTAAATGGCAAATTTAGCAGTGAAGAAGAAAACGATAAATTAATTTTTCAAATTCAAAAACGTGGAGATAAATCTGAAGAAGGTTGTGACCTTGGTCTTCGCTATGATCTTACTGTTCCGCTATCGCGCTTCTATACTGAATATCAAAATGACTTACCTAAAGTTTTCAAACGCTATTGTATTGATAAAGTCTGACGAGCTGAACGAGCTGGCCGTGGTAGATATCGTGAATTCTATCAATGTGATATTGATACTATCGGCTCATCTTCTAATCTAGTTGAAGCCGAGACTTTCTTAGCTTTAGCGCAAGCTTTAAAATGCTTTGATTTAAAGAATCTTTCTTTAAAAATCAGCTCTCGTGATTTCTTGAAGAAATTCTTAGAAAGTTTTGGCATTACTGATTTAAAAACTTTTATGACTTGTCTTGATAAGCAAGATAAGATTGGTCTTGATGGTGTTTTGGACGAATTAAAATCAAAAAGTTTTAACGAATCTACTTCTAAAAATATCTTAGATACTTTAAGTAATGATTCTGTTTTTGAATCTTATTGTAATTCTAAGCCAGAAATTATGGCTGTTATTAATCAAGTCAATAATATCATTGATTTAGTAAAGCCTTCCCTAACAGACATTAATGTATATTTTTGTAAGACCTTAGTAAGAGGGTTTGATTACTATACTAGCACTATTTTTGAATTCTATAGTCCTGAATTAGAATCCACCATTGCTGGTGGTGGCAGATATGATAGCCTAACTAGTATTTTCAATGGTAACAAAACTCCTGCTTGTGGAGGTTCTATTGGTATTGAAAGAATCTTTGGGCTATTAGAAGGTAAAGAAATTAAAAATGAAAAACAATCAGTTTTAATTGCTTTGTTCGACGAATCTATGAAGTCAGATTGTTTAGAATTATTAAATTACTTAATTCAAAACAATATTAATTCCGAAATATATTTAGAAGCTGATAAATTGAGCGATCAAATTAAATACGCTTTATCAAAAGGTTGTAAATATTTAATTATCTATGGCCCTGACGAAAAGCAAAAGGGAATAGTAACAATTAAGAATTTAGAAACTAAAGAACAGCAAGAAGTATCCAGAGATGATTTAAAAGATTACGATTGATAATTTCAAAAATTGAACTAGGCAGCCTTTTGGCTGCCTAGTTTGACTTTTAAATATTCTATGTTATCATTGTATTAGTACGTTAAAAAAGTGCAAAGAACTTGATTATTCAAGTCAGGCACAATGCATGCATATAGATGCTATTTTAACGCTTAAAGGATTTCCTGGCAGTTTAGTACCGGTGAGGGAAAAATGCTAGGGAAGCACAATATCGCTTCAAGAAACGAAGTGAATATTTATCCACTTCTACAAACACAAAATTTAATCTTCCTTGGAGTAAGCAACCTCGCTTATAGGTTGCTTTTCTCTTTATATTAATAAAAACAGTGGCATATCGTCACGACATTCCACTGAGTTACTGAGTTTTTATGGTTTTTTGCTAAAAAGTTTAATAACCACCTCCTTTGTATTGAAAACTAATACCAGTATAACACATAGTCATATATTATTCCATATGTAGCTTTTCTACGAATTCTTTGTATCTTTTCAAAAACAAAGGATATTTTTTTAATTCTGAATCGGTAGCAAATATCAATTTTGCTTCTTCTTGAATATCTTTTAGTAATTTTGAATCTTTTAAGGCTGACATTGCTAAGTCCGGGAAGCCTGATTGATTCTTTCCAAACATCTCTCCTGGTCCTCTAAGTTTTAAATCAATTTCCGCTAATTTAAAACCATCATTACAATCTACCATAGCATTTAATCTCTCTCTGGTTGTTTTACTATTAGATTCAGTATACAAAAAACAATATGATTGGTAATTCCCCCTGCCAACTCTACCTCGGAATTGATGTAATTGCGCTAAACCAAATCATTCTGTTCCCATAATTAGCATTATCGTTGCATTAGGAATATCAACTCCAACTTCAATAACTGAAGTTGATACTAGCAGATTAGTTTCATTCCTACTGAATTTATTCATTACCAATTCTTTTTCTTTTGGTTTCATTTTTCCATGAAGCATTTCAATATTGAATTCTGGAAAGATCTTCTTCATGGTCTCAACTTCTTTTTTAACAGCCTTTACTTCTGAATTTAACATCTGCTCAAATGAAAAAAGATTTTTGCCTTTAACTTCTCCTTCTTCTATAACTTCTTCAATTCTTGGACAAATTACAAATACTTGTCTTCCGGATTTAATTTCTTTTCTAATAAATTCAAACATTGGTCCTTCTTTGGATTTTGTAATAATCTTTGTTATTATTTTCTTCCTATTCTTTGGCATTTCATCCAATATCGATAAATCCAAATCTCCATAGATTGATAAAGCTAAAGTTCTTGGGATTGGAGTTGCTGTCATTGAAAGGAAATGAGGAATTAATTCATTTTGCTTACTTAATAATTCCTTTCTTTGTTTAATTCCAAATCGATGTTGTTCATCTATTATTACTAATCCTAATTTTGAAAAGTCAATATTCTTTTGAATCAAAGCATGGGTTCCAATAACTAATCATTCAGTACCTTCTGAAATACTTTTTAGTAAGTATTCTTTAGTGACTTTACCTTCAATAAATCCATCTTTAATTCTAACTCCTTCGCCAGTCATTAAGGCAACTTTAATCTCAAAACCTTCTAAGTATTTAATAAGGTTTTGGAAGTGTTGTTTGGCCAATACTTCAGTTGGGGCCATGAAGGCCACTTGATAGCCTTGAGTTACTGTTAAGAGGGATACAATAATTCCAATCATAGTTTTACCTGATCCAACATCGCCTTCTAGCAGTCTATTCATTGGTGATCCTTTTTCCATATCTTGCATTATCTCTCAGATAGCTTTCTTCTGTGAAGCGGTTAGAATAAAAGGCAAAGTACTTAAGAATTTCTTTACTAATTCAACATCCGCTTTTATCTTTGGGGCTTTGTTTTTCGCCATCTTGTTTTTAATATGCATTAAATGAAGCTGAGTTAAAAGCATTTCTTCAAAGATAAATCTTTTTCTGGCTAATTCGGCTTCCTGAATTGTATTCGGAAAATGTATTTTGTTTATTGCTTCTTTAAAACTCAAAAGTTTGTTTCTTTTTAAAGTATCATTTGACAATGAATCAACAAATTCATTTTGAAATGAATCTAATAGTCTTTTAATATATGTTCTTAGCATTTTGGAACTTACCCCACTAGTCTCTGGATATACTGGAATCAATCTTCCAGTATGTTTTAGTGTTGATATATCCACTTCTTCATTCTCATCGCCTTCTAGTATTTCAAAAGCTGGGCTTTGAAAAACAAAATGTTTGCCTTTAATTTTTGGTTTGCCTGATACCGTAATTACCGTGCCTTCTTTCAATTGTTTAGAAATGAATGGTTGATTAAATCAAACAATATCCGCTTTACCGCTCTCGTCAATAATCTTGCCTTCAGTTAAAAGCATATGTCTGTGATATGTTCGATAACTTTTTAGAGTTCCAACTTTACCAATGATTGTGGAATTTTCACCTTCAACTAATTCACTGATAGATTTAATATTTGTAAAATCTTGATATCTAAAAGGGAAATGTCATAAAAGATCTTTTATGGTATTTATATTCAATGATTTTAATTTGTCGTTGTAATATTTTCCAACTCCATAGAGATTAGAAATATTGTCTGTTAATTTTATATCATTCATTTTTCTTTTTTTATATATTTGTATTTTATCAGATTTTTCAATTTTTGTCATTTTTTTTTGACAAAAGAAAAAGACACCACGGCGGATGTCTATTTTCAAAAAAACGAATAATATATAAAGAACTAATTTTTAGTCGGGACCAAGGGGTCCCGCCAGGAGGTTTTGAGTATCACCCATAACCATTGTAATTATACCACATATTGATATAATGTCAACGCAAGAATGTACTAATCAAAAATTTAAAGTAAGATAAAAAGCTTGTTATAGTTGACAATTATTTTTACAGGAGTATAATATTAATATTAATTATTTAATTAAAATATAATCATGAGTTTATTAAATTTTATAAAAAAACCAAAAGAAAAGGTTGTTGATCATAAAAAATCAACAGAAACTATAATGGAACGACAACATAAACTGGGACAGCAAATAAAAGATGCCGTCGACAAGGCTCTTTTAAAAAATGTTGTATATAATAATGATATTTGTGGAAAGTCAAAAACATCCGAAAGACCTATTACATCTGTAATTGAGCGTGGTGGTTATTTTATAATTCTGGTTAAAAGCCCAGAAGATGAAAAGTTGATGGGCGGTGGAATTATTTTTGAAATAAATATTAATTTAAGCCATAAGGGTGAAGAGTTTCACATATTTCCAGCTCCAGCAGGAGATAATGGCTGTAGATCGCTTCAAGAGGCGGTTAATTTTCAAACGTTAGCTGTTAAAAAAGCAAGAACCTGTTCTAGATTTCATCAACAAGCTTAAACCTATCTAATCTGCTCGCCCAAAAGACGAGCAGATTTTAGCTCTTTTGAGTTTTCCACACCGTCTCTTGACAAAACAGGATGAAAGTGGTATAATTATAATATATTTAAAGATCAAGAAAGTCCTACTTTTTAGGTCTTTTTTCGTCTCTGAATATATTGGACTTTAAATCATATATTTCTTCACTAACCACAAGGGGGCGTTTCACTTCGTATATATATCATATATTCGAAACATCCTAGAAATCCCCTTATGGTTAGTGAAGAAAATAAATTTTTATTTGGAGGACAACATGGTTAAAAAAACCAAAGAAACGTTGAGTGGAATTATTGCTTCGCTGGTAATAATCATTTTGATTATGATTGGTGGGGCATTAACAAATCCATCACCACGAGAAGAAGCCAAGATGGCCATTTTTACAATGGCTAGAAATGGTTTATCTGAGGAGACAATTGCCTCCTCTTATAAGTTCAGAGAATATCCATACAATCGGATATTTAAAGAACTTCAATCTTCGGGTGAGTTGGATAAGCTCATCGAAAAAGGATGGTCGTCACGATGACCATCAAAAAACCCCTAGTTGCAAATGTGACTAGGGGTTTTTCATTTCCCCAATTTCTCTTGCATTTTTTTTCAATCCCTGATATAATATTTTGCGACATACTAAAAATATAATTTTTTAAACCATGCTTTTAAAAAAATTACTAACTGATTATTTAAATTTCTTAGAGATTGAAAAAAATCGCAGTATTAATACTCGCGATAATTATGAACGTTATTTAATTCATTTTTTAAAATGACTTTCTAGTTATCTTGGCAAGAGCTGAGAGACTTTAATTCCTAAAGATATTTCTTATGATGCTTTACGCGAATACCGTTTGTTTTTAAATCGTGAATTAATTGATAATGGTGAGCAAAGAAAAAAAAATACCCAAGGCTACTATATCATTGCCATTCGTAATTTCTTTAAGTATTTGATTCGTCGTGACGTTGAGATTGTCTCGCCTGATAGAATTGATTTACCCAAGACTAGTGATAGGGAGATTACTATAGTATCCGAAAGTGAATTAATTAGACTTTTAGAAGCTCCTGACTTATCAAGTTTGAAAGGTATTCGTGATAAAGCTATTTTAGAATTACTTTTTTCTACCGGCCTTCGTGTGTCCGAACTTTGCTCACTAAACAAAGATAGTATCAACTTCCAAACCGGCGAATTCCCGATAAGAGGAAAAGGTAGAAAGATTAGAATTGTCTTTCTGTCTGATCGTGCTAAGAAATATGTTGAAGATTGATTAAAAGCTCGAAAGAATATTGTTGATGAACCTTTGTTTGTTGGCTTACCTAATGTTAAAAGCAAAACCTATACTCGCTTAACTTCTCGCTCTATTGAGCGTATGATAAGATTCTATTCTATTAAAGCTGGTATTACTAAGAAAGTAGTTCCTCATACTCTAAGACATTGCTTTGCTACTGATTTGCTTCAGAATGGCGCTGATATTCGTTCCGTCCAATCAATGCTTGGGCATTCTTCAATTGCTACGACTCAGATCTATACCCATCTTACGGATCGTGCTTTAAAAGAAACTTATCGAAAATTCCATGGTAAAGGAATGCATAATTAAAAAAATTACCTTTTAAAAGGTAATTCAATTGTGCCTCCGGAAGGATTCGAACCTTCAACCTCATGGTCCGAAGCCATGCACTCTATCCAGTTGCGCTACGGAGGCCAAAATTCATCTTAAAATTATATTAACATATTTTGTTTTTTAAGTAAAGGATTATGAAAAAAATTAATTTAAATTTATTTTATAAAATTTACAAAAATCGTTCAAAAACTTTAAGTGTTGTTTCTTGAACTTTAAGTAACAAAGCTTTTTTGTTTTTGTTTTTTGGTATTATCTCTTTTGTTTTTTTAATTATAAAACATGATTGAAATTTAGTTTTTAAATTATCTTTTAATATTGTTTTAATTTTGTTTTTAGTTAAAATTGTTATCGATGATGTTATCAAGAAATATACCTATCATCCACGACCTTATTTAACTCAAACTGATATTGAGCCTTTAGGCAAAAAAGAACAGGGTAGTACTTCACCATCCGGTCATGTAACTGCTGTTACTGCTGCCGTCTTTACTCTTTGTTTTTATAGTCCTTGATTTGTTTTTCTTTTGCCTTTAATTCCTTTGATTATGTGATCCCGTGTATATAACGGTATGCATTGACCTTTGGATGTTTTTTTAGGATTAATTCTTGGAATTATCTTTTCAAACTTTAGTTATATGCTTGCTAGTTTGATTTTTAAGTAAAATTAATATATAATTTATTTAATAAAAACATAAACAAAAAATATGGACGACAAAAATATGGAATGTCCCTTTCTCATTTTTTCTGGTCGTAATTCTCAACCACTAACCGACAAAATTTGCGAATATTTAAAAGGCAAATTGCCTTTTGATGTTTGTGGTCAAATCAATGCTGAGAATTTTTCTGATGGCGAGATTAGAGTTCAAATAAAGAACAATGTTCGTGGCAAAGAGGTTTTTGTGGTTCAATCCACCAATCCTCCAGCTGATAATCTTTTAGAATTACTTATCATTGTCGATGCTTTAAAAAGATCTTCCGCTGAAAAAATAACCGTCATTATTCCATATTTCGGTTATGCTCGCCAAGATCGTAAGACTCATGGTCGTGAACCAATCACTGCTAAATTAATGGCCAATGTCATTGAATCTGCCGGAGTTAACCGCGTAGTTTGTGTTGATTTACATGCCGGTCAAATTCAAGGATTCTTTAATGTTCCTATGGATGATTTAAAAACCGTTAAATTGTTTGCTGAACAGATTAAAAAAGATTTTTCAGATTTTAATAATTTAGTTATTGCTTCCCCTGACGCCGGTGGTGCCAAACGAGCTGAAAAATTAACTTCGTATATGCCCGGAAGTTCTTGGGTTATATGTTATAAAAATCGTCACCATGATGGCAAAGATAGCGTTAGCGACTTTAAAATCTTAGGAGATGTTAAAGACAAAGATGTTGTTATTATTGACGATGTTACTTCAACTTTTAGTACCATTAAAGGTGCCGCTACCGAGATATTAAATCAAGGTGCCAAAAGTGTTTCGGCTGGTATTGCCCACTGAGCTTGCCCAGACGAAGTTACCGATAGTCTTAAAGGTCATACTGATATTACTAATATATATATTACTAATACTTGTCCTAGAGCCACTTATCCAATATCATTGGGTGTTGCCAAAGAAATCGACGTATCCAAATTATTAAGTGAAACTATTCTACGTATTGTTAATCATGATTCTGTATCAGGGTTATTAGAATAAAAATTCAAAACACAAAAACAACGTCCAAAATATGGTCGTTGTTTTTTGCTATCCGTTGAAAAAACAAAATTAATATGTTAATATATTAATAGTTTTTGATCAATTACACGGGGAAAAAGATATTATATCCTGGCTTAATAAGTCTAGAAAGTGAAGAAGGAGGTAGTTCATCTATTAAAACGCGTGGCAGACATGTCCGTGTAACTCCGAATGGGGAAACCTAATAAGCATTATTGCTTATTGCTCTGTCGGGTCTACTGTTTACCGAATTGGTTCCTAGTGGATGCCATATTGAAGAGAGCTTTCGAAATTAGATAATATCTTGCGGTGAGCGAGAGTTCACCGCACCCCCACCTTTAAAATTAAGAAGACCAACGTAAAAGGTCTTTTTATTTTTCCCCTATTGAAAAATTACAATAAATGTAGTAGAATGATTTTATAAAATATTTGAAGCCCCCATAGCTCAGTTTGGTAGAGCAGTTGCCTCTTAAGCAAATGGTCGCAGGTTCAAATCCTGCTGGGGGCACAAAAGAAAAAACGCATTGAATGTGTTAAATTAAAAGAACTAGGGTTCCTAATATATATTAGGAACCCTTTCGAAAATATATTAGATGTCGATGATTGTCAACATCTCAATTGTATCAGCGGGGAAGCTTAAATGACACAAAGCTTTAAATTTTTCAAAGATAGTTTTTTCAATAATATGTCGGACAGTCTCTATTTCAAAACTATCCATCGCGGTTGGACCTTTTTCTGAATGTAGAATTGTTACAATGTTCGGTTCATAAAATTGAATTTGAAGTTTATGAATCTTTTTTTGACAATTTATCATAAACTTTTTAAACATTTTCTCCATTTTCTCATTGTCACGTTTGTAAGATAAAGCACAAGGAGACAATGATACACATAATTTTAATAAATATTGCTTACCTGGCTCTCCGTCCATAAAAAACCTCCAATTGTTTTGCATAAATTACTAATTTAATACTAGCATATATTTATAAAAATTCAATACAAAAGGGTTCCCTTAATGGAACCCCAAAATATATTATTTTTTTCATTTTTTCTCCTCGATTGGTTCTAAAATTAATTTCTCTTTTCCACAATTGCAATTGTGAAAGATATATGAATCTAGAGAATTTATCAAATCTTGATACGGGCCACCATATCCTATTAATAATACCATCTTGCCAGTTACGATATCTGGCAATTGCCAGCACTTAATTTTGTCATTGAATTGTTTTCCGCGATTGATTGCCTTGGCCAGTTCTTTTGCAACCTTACCCTTTATCCTCCAAATTTTCATTATAAAACCCTCCAAAAATGAATTTTAACGCCATAAAAGAACAGTGTTCTTATCCTACCACACAGTCCCTCAAAAGACAAGTCTTTCTTTTTTTTTGACTTTTTCTTTTTTATTTGCTAATATATCAGTACAAAAATACCCACTGAAAAACAGAGTATTTATTTCGTTTTTAAGCATTAAAGATACTTTTTGAAAAGAATGTTATGACTAAAGAAAATTTTTCTAAAATTTATGACGATCATTCAAAAGAAATTTTTAACTTCCTGTATATCAGGACTCAGTCTTCTGACTTAGCAAGTGATATTGTGTCAGAAACTTTTTTCAAATTTTGAAAATCAAATTGTGATAAACCCGAAGACTATTTAAAAAATCCTCGTGCCTTTTTGTATCGTTTAGCCAAGAACTGCTTAGTTGATTCTTATCGTAAAAGCAATCATTATGAAATTATTTCAATTGATGCTAGCCTTGAAGATTCTGAAAATGAGAATGTTGCTGAAATTCAAATTCAGTCTAATGAAGATATCAAGACTGATTATGCTGAATCCGAACAAAAACAAATGGTTTTAAATGCTATCAAGAAATTAAATCCTATGTATGCTAATGTTTTGATTTATCATTACATTCAAGGCTTAGATTCTAAAGAAATTTCCATAATCATTGATCGTACTGAATCTAATACTAGAGTTATTATTCATCGTGCTTTAGAATCACTTAAAAAAGCATTAAAATAACAATATGCTTGAGAACGATCCCAATAATATTTTAAATGAATTATCTAAAAGTACTCCTAAAACAATTACATGAGATATTCAGACAAAATTAAAACAAGGTGACGTCAATCCTGATGCTCCTACTTTTTATGACACCGAACATGACAAAAAGAATATGCAAAAATTAAAAGACCGATTTACTCAGATGGAATCACAAGAAGGTGCTTTTAAAAGTATCTATAAAAAATTTTGGAAAAGCTATTTACTAAATCAACCTAGTGATATCTTTCCAGATGAAATTTTAGATGCTTTTTTTAATAACAAAGCCACTAATTTAATAATTCAAAAGTCTTTTAAAAAAATAGACGAAGATATAATTATTCTGGACCAATTAAATAAGAATGTTGGCGAACATGAAGTTATTAAAGAAAAAGATGTTATAAAATATCTAATTAAAAAAGAAACTATTATTGGTAAGAAATTTTGAAAAGATGTAGTGTCAAAGATTCAAAATGAAGCTCATCGTTTTGCTATTACCGCTAAAGAACAGAAGATTCCTTTCAATAGCGAATTATTACATTCTAAATTGACAATACTTGAGAATAGTTTTTTAAATACTCTAGCTGATCTTTATTTAAAAAACAAAAAAGATCTTAAAAAATAACCATGTTTGATATTCAAAACAAATCCAGAAATAGAATAACTCTCAGCAGTTCTCTTTTGTCAATTGCTATTGGTATCTTTTTTCTAACCATTAATTTAAAATCAGAATTGTTAGAAAACAAATTTCTAATTTTTCAACTCTGTTCTAGTATTCCTATGTTTTTAACTGCTATTCTTTCGTACTCTAAAGCTGGCTACAGAGAGAAATACAAGTCCTGAGATGGTCTAGGTTGATTTACTTTTACCATTGGCTATGCCTTTATCATTAATGTTATTAGTATTCTAATTAATATAAAAATTAATCATTCAATCGCTATTTACTTTTTAATGGTTTCAGCCTTAGGAGCTTTTCTTTATTCAATAGTAGATATCAAAGGTGATAGTGGAACTTTTAAAGAGAGATTTTGCAAAGATTCTTTTTTCTTTAGTATTCTTATCTTTCTAGGGTTATTTGTAGTTTTAGGCATTTATTAAAATCAATCTTACGATTGATTTTTTTTAAATTCTACTTTATACTATTATCAATATGTTAATAAAAATTCATTTTCAAATTATGAAAAAATTATTTTTAATATTAGTTTTCTTCTTGTTTAACATCAATATCTTTAATGCTAAAGCCGTAACCGAAAGTGGTTTTAATAATTTTAATTCCTCTTTGAATATTGGTAACTATATCCAAACTACTTACTATCGTTGAAAATGTAATTCTAATAATAAGTGTGAAAAAACCCAAACCAAAACTGATGGCGATTTCGATTCTGAAAGTAAATGTTTAAGTAATTGTCCTTCAAAGACAACAGCTTACACTTCTTCTAACATTAACAATAATTTTAATTTCAACTTTACAACAACTTCCACTACTAAAGCTTCTTTTAATTCATATAATTCTAGCAATTTAAATGTTGGTAGTTTTAAAACCACAACTAATACAATAACTACATTACCAACAGCTTCTACTGATAGCTTGTCAGGCTTTAATTTTTCAGCTTCCAATCTTCAAACATTAAATTCTAAAACTACTACTCCTTCTGCAACTCAAAATACTGCTTTTATACAACCAACTATTAAATCAGATTCTGTAGAAGATTTAGAGCCAGCAACGATTGGCAAAAGTATTTTCAGTAATTTATTACAAGGGTTGGGTATTATACAGCCAAATTCAACATTAAACAATGGTAATATTTTAACTATCCCTAAACCAGGATCAGGTGATGTTGCTCCTATGGATATTAAAGATGTTCATTATCAACCTTGCGAAATCAAAAACTTGAAATTATTAGATCCGGACAAAAATTATAAATATGGTGATTATATTACTTTCCAATTTGGTGCCCAATGCGATTATCAAAGCTATCAATCCTATGTTCAATTAAAATATAAGCTAACTAATGATAAGTATACATATATGTATGAGTTAATAAATATCTCTACTAGCAATAATCTTGAGGTTTCTTTTCTTTTATCACCAGATGATCTAAAAATTATTAATAATAAATTACAATTGAATATTGATATTCATCAATGTCGATATATTAATGATGATGGCAAAGTTGAACCCGATCCTTTTTGCCTGGATACTTTTAAAAACAATCAAAACGACTTAGATAGTACTTCTTCAAAAAACTTTTATTTAAAGTTTCCAAATTCCTTAGAGGCTTCTAATAAATGTAGCTATTCTATTATTTCTCCAGAGAATAATACTACTTTTGTCGAAGAAGGCAAATTAAAGGATTCGCAAATAGAAACGAAGCTTTTGGTAAAATGCCCTAAGATTCCCGATAATGTTAAAGCCAATAACGATACTAAAGATATTGTAATCTGAGAAAATGTTTTTTGTAAATATAATCTTACTGGGTCTTGAATGCAAATTGGCAGAGATAAACCCTACCAGCAAAGGTCTTATCGGCTAGGAGAAACTACTGAAATTAATATCAATAAGTACTATTTTTATCTAGAAGGGATCTTTAATCAGGGCGATATTAAAGATTGCTATATAAAATCAATAATTTCCGAAATGGACTCTAATGGTTTGTTATTAGGGAGTAAAGAATTCATTACTAACTTTGGTATTCAGAAATGCAAGATCGAAATAAAATTAGACTCTGCAGAGATAAATGATATTAATCATCCGTATTATACTTCCAAAACACCCAGCATACCTTTAAAAATGATTTTTTATTGTAATCGTGACTCAACCTCACCTCAACCATATTGAGTCCAATGGTATTTTAAAACGGGTCATAAAGTTTATGATCAATACTATGGTGGTAGAGTTATGTTCCTTCCAATTTCGAAAGATAGAATTACTAAAATTAGCGATAAAGAATATTTGTTAAAAGCCAATTTACCATTATCTAGTATAGCTGAGATTATGGAGATAAAAGAAAATGCTCAGTCACCTAGTTATATAAACGTTTTTGTTGGATCTTATGCTACTATCGAAACCGATAGTAATGGCGATCATTATTTTATTAGTAATAATCTTATAGAACCGACTAAAGATGCTAAAATATATTTTTATTATGATGGTGAAACTCCATCAGATAATCCTGATATTCAACCTGGACCTACAACTTCTACTACCAAAGGAGAAAAGGGAGGAGATGATAATTCTCCAAAACCGGGTATCTTAAAACGTATTCTAAATTTCTTTGGTATTAATCTAAGGTAATAAAACAGGGCACTTAATAGTGCTCTGTTTAATTGCATTTTTCATCAAACTATACTGTTCATTATTCTCAACGTCAATGTCCAGTACCACTAACATCGTTGACTGGGAATATTCTAGTTTTAAGAACTGACCAATAAGGGGGAAATGCAATGGTTTAGTTATACGAAAAAGTGTAGTATGAATGAGGTTAATTACGATTTTGTAGTGATTTCGTAGTTGTTTTACTTTGTAAATAATAAAAACACTAGTTTTTTTACTTGACAAATAAAAAAAATTTGGTATAATTTCTTTAACATACTCTTAACGGTATTTTAAAGAAACAATATGAATACAATCATGGACTTTGCAAATACATTTAAGAATACAGTCATTATATCATTAAGTGACATAAACAAGGAGTTTCCTAAGTTTTATCGCCATCGTTTGACTGAATGACAAAATCAAGGATATATCAAGAAAATTATCCGTGGTTTTTATATTTTATCCGATTTAGATTTGAATGAATTCACGTCTTTTGCTATTGCTAATAGAATCTATGAACCATCATATATTTCTTTAGAATCAGCCTTAAGATACTATAACTTCATTCCTGAACAAACTTTTGCTGTGACTTCTATATCTACCCTCAAGACCAAGACATTCAATACTTGAATGGATAGATTTGTTTATAGTAGTATTATTCCCAATCTATTCTTTGGTTATGAAATAGTTCATTTCAAGAATTTTGTTTTTAAGATTGCCAATCGAGAGAAGGCAATCTTAGATTATTTGTATTTTCATCGCCATTTTAAAACCGAAAAGGATATTGAAGAATTGAGATTCAATATTGAAGAGATCAAGAATACATTAAATACTGATAGATTAAAGGACTATCTATCAAAGTACAATAACAAGTCTTTTGAAAAAATAATTAATAATTTTTTAAACTATATTTATCATGATTAGTTTACAAGAGCTCATAAAAGAATACCCTAGTAATCTGGCCAGTAGAAGCAGGGCTATTCTTAGAGAATATCTTCAATACAAGATATTAAATATCATTTTTAATTCAAAATTCTTATCTAAATTATCCTTTATTGGCGATACTGCTCTTAGAATTGTCTATAATAATCAAAGATTCTCCGAAGATCTTAATTTTGATAATTTCGGCTTAACTATTGAAGAATTCGAAGAATTAATGAAGATAATAGCTAATAAACTGGAATTAGATGGCTATAATATAGAATACAATGTATCTGAAAAGGGTGCTTTTAGGGGCAACATCAAGTTTTTAAACCTTCTTAGTCAATTAGATTTAGCTGTTTGTGATACCGAAAAGCTTCTAATTCAAATCGATACCGCTCCTCATAGCTTCTCATATAAGCCAGATCTAAAACTAATTCAAAAGTTTGATGTTCTTACAAAAATAAATGTAACGCCTATTAATATTCTTCTTTCTCAGAAGATTAGAGCTTTATTCGAACGTAATCGTGTTCTTGGTAGGGACGTCTATGATATCATTTTTCTGATATCAAAAACTAAACCCAATTATGATTATCTAAGAACAAAATTAAACATCAATAATAACATTGAATTAAAAAATAAATTACAAGAGTTTTTTAAAACTATTGATTTATCAGAATTAGAAAAAGATATTTCAGGTTTTGTCTTTAATCAGGATGAGCTTAAAAAGCTATCTGTCTTTAAAGATAATATCTCTGAATTCGAATTCTAACTGTTCAAGGAGTTTAAAGATTTATTCTTTCTCAATATAATATAATTAATATGTAACAAAACGACCACTCCATACGTCTTATTCTATATATAGAATAAGACGTATGGAGTAATACTAAAATAATGAAAAATATTCTTGTTAGCGATCCCACAAGCAAATCATTTCAATCGCAATTAATTGCCTTATTGAAAGTCTTTTCTAATTTACAACCTAATGAACAAGTATGCTTTGATTTATCTAATATAAATTGAATATGTCCAGTTTTATTATTGCCAATTTGTGCATATATTTATGAAACTAATAGTAAATATACATTACCCATAAATAATAGCGTTAAATCATACATTAATACTATTAATTTTCCAAACGGTGTTCAAACTATATTAAATGATCAAAAATATCATACATATATTCCTATAGTTTTCTTGCAAAAAATCAACAGTGTCGATGGAAAAGAAAAATTAGAATCATGATTTCAAGAATTAGTCTATAATAATATGAAGATTGAGGGTAATAAGAGCGTTATTTTTGCTCCTATAACAGAATTAATCACAAATATATTTGAACATAGTGGAAAAAACCATGGTTGAATCTTAGCTCAAATCTATCCGTTTCAGAATTATGTAGATGTTTGCATTGTTGATACTGGTAGAGGTATTAAACAATGCTACGAAGAGGAATTGAATATGATATTAAATAATCATTTAGAGGCATTTGAAATGCTTGCCAACCGAGAATCGTCAAAATCAAAGACAGAAAGAGGTTTTGGTGTATATATGTCCAAGGAATTAATCTGTAAAGCTTTGAACGGTAATTTTGTACTTTTATCTGGTAACGCCGGTTGAAATATCGATTTGGATATTAGTAATATGACCGAAATATCTAATTTCTATTGGCAAGGGGTTATTGCTAGCTATAGAATTAATTTTCCAAACAAGCAAGTTGACTTTTATAATTTTTTAGAGTAATATATAACTAATAACATACAATATGAAACATATCAAATTAGATCTGCAAAAAATAATAGCTCCAATTATAACCTCTAGAGATGCTATTAATAAGCTAGAAGCTATGATTAAAAAATCTTGATTCAATGAAGTTGAATTAGATTTTTCTGATATTCAGTTTATTTCAAGATCAGCTACTCATGAATTATTGCTTATGAAAGAAAGATTCTATAACAGAATGTTTTTAAAGAAAAGTATTATATTTTCTAATATGAATATTGATGTATCAGAAATGATACGCACAGTAGCTGCTAATAGAGTAGCTCCTAAAAAACATACCGATGAGCAAAAAAGTAAGATTGTGAGTGTTGAACAATTCTTATCCCAAAAGAGCTAGAATCAGAATCTTACTCACCCTATTGACAAATATAAAATCTATGCTAATATATAGACAGTTAAGAATTGATACTCTAGTAGTAATACTTCTGAATTAATGCTTAACTACTGAAAGAAACAATTTGAGCAATCAGGTTGTTTTTTTCTTTGTCTGACTTTTACACTCCTAGGTGTAACAAAATCAGACTTTCTACGTCTTACTAAGTGAAAGCATAATATTAAAGCGAAAAACAATGAAAAATCAAGGTTTTACAAACGAAGAGCTTTCTACAATCCTTCGATCCTTAAAGAACGAGGGTATTTCTAGTTTTAACCAATCCAAGGTTAAGGCTAGCGTTTATAATAAAATAACTAATGATGAGGTGACTTTGAACAAGCCAGTTCTCTTATCATTCTCCCGATACATGACAATATTCAAACCAGTTATGGCTGTATTGGCTTTAGCTTTATTTGGTTATAGTGGCATTAGATTTGCTTCTGGCATTTCTCCTTTAAGCCCTCTATATGTAATTAAAGAAAAAGCTAATGGAATTACTTTATCAGTTCTTCCTGAGAACAAGAAGCTTGAAAAGAAATTCGAAATAACTAATGAGAAGTTAGCAGCTATCAAAAGTCCTAGTGCTAGCAAAGAGCAGGTTACTAAGTTATCAGCTTCAGTCAAGAACGACTTAACCAACTTATCTACTGATGTTAAGAATATCAAAGATGCTAAAAAGTTAGTAGCCTTATCAGAGACTTTAGAGACCCAAACAGCTACTTTACAAAAAGAAACTAATCAGTCTTTAGCTGTAACAACTACCCCTACTTTACCGTCTGATATAAAGGAGACTATTAATAAAGTAACTTCCGAAATCTTAGCAGTAGTCTATGAAGCTCAATCCAAGTCTGACAACTGTCCAAAGTATGTTGCTGAGAAGATGACTGCTTTAACAGCTAATACAGATCTAAATTACTTTATTCCTTCCAAATATTCTGAAGTCGTTAGTCTTCTAAAAGATGCTAAGACCAAATTAGAAAATGATGATTGTCTTGGTGCTTTAGCCGCTATCGATACTGTTGAAAGCTACAAATTGAATATAGTAATTCAACCTTCAAAATAATCATGAAAAAGACATACGAATATACTGCGATATTTAAGAAAGAAGAGAAGGGAAAAAGATATACTGTTTCTTTTCCAGCCCTACCAGGATGTTTTACCTTTGGAAACAATTTAAAACATGCCAAAAAAATGGCGCAAGAAGTATTGGAACTATGGTTGGAAGTATTATCTGATGAATTTATGCCAATACCAATAGAAAATAAATCAGAAAATGTCCATATCTGTAAAATGAAAGCAACTTTAAAAAATAATTAAACCTTTGTCATTCTGTTAGAGCTTATATTCTGTAATTTCTAACAGAATGATAATGATTCTGAAAAAGCAAACACAAAACTCAGAAAAGTTCATTTTAATTCTGCTAATTGAGCCCAGTAATTAAGGGCTTACAATTAGACCGTTGGTCTTCTGTATATCTAAAGAGAAGATGGTCGATAAATGGCTTGCGTTCATTTAAAGGATGAACAAAAACAATAATAAAAAATTTAAAATAATTTATATAATGAAAAAATTACTCGCAATCGTTTTAGTTGCATCATTTGCTTTAGTTGGTGCCGTTAATGCTAGCGCAGTTACCGTTGAGGAATTACAAGCTCAAATAGCTACATTACTTCAACAAATTGCTGCTCTATCAGGTACTACTACAACAACTACAACTACAACAACAACCGCTACTTTTTCAACCGACCTTTCACAAGGCATGACAAGTAACGATGTCAAAAATTTACAAGCAAGACTTGGTGTTAGCCAAACCGGTTACTTTGGTCCTTTGACCTTAGCAGCTGTTAAAGCTTATCAAGCTTCAAAAAATATTCCAGCTACTGGTTATGTTGGACCTTTGACAAGAGCTGCTTTAAATTCTTCAGCAACTCCAACTTCAACAGTTCCAGGTTGTGCTGCTGGTGCATTATTTAGTGCAACAACAGGTGCTTCTTGTACTGGTACAACTACCACTACAACAACTACAACAACCTCAACAACTACCGAAGGTACATTAACCGCCGTATCATCCCCAACTTTTGTTGAAACAACATTAAAGAAAGGTGACACACAAAAAGCTATCTTAGCTACAAAATTGGAAGCTAAAAATTCCGATATCGCTATTAAGAGAATGGATGTCGAAATTAGTGGTACTACAGTTCAACCATGAAAATCATTTTCATCTTTTGAATTGTATGTAAATGGAACCTTAATTAAAGGTATTCCAGCTATTAAAGAGAACTTCATTGAAAATAGCTATGCTATTAACTACACCTTAAGATTTGATAATATGTCCTTTACAGTTGCCAAAGGTACTACAGCTGATGTAGTGTTAAAGACAACAGTCCCATCAAATCCAGAAAATGTTACAGGAGTTTATACATTTAAATTCTTACAAACAAATTCTATTCGTGGTGTAGATACAGCAGGTATTGATCAATATGCTCCAGCTACTACTCTTGCAAGCGCTGCATTTGACTCTTCAACTTGAACAGCTACAGCTGGCACATTAACTCTTTCTCTTAATGCTAATTCTCCAAAATTAGGATATATTTTTGGAAATACAACCGCAACAACATCTGATGTTGTACTAGGTTCAATAGATTTTAAGGGTGAGAATAGAGATACAACAATTAAGACATTAAAAGTTACTATGACTGATGCTGCTACTATTGCAAGCGCCGTCAAATTATATGATGGTTCTACATTATTAGCTAGTGTTGCTGGTGCTAACGGAGAGATCACTTTCTCTAACTTAGCTATCTTAATTGCTAAAGATACAACCAAGACTTTAACACTCAAGGCTGATCTTAAACCTATTGCAGGTGGATTAATTGGTGGTTCCATCTTAGGAACAATCACAGCTAACGCTTCTAAAGTTGTTGCCGTTGATTCCAACGATGATGTAGCTACAATTACAGCCGGTACAATTGCTACAAAAGCATTGACCGCTTATGTCAAAGCTCCAGTTATTACTTTAGTTTCAACAAACATTGTTAAAACTACACAAGCTGGATCTTCTGATATTGCTGATGCTACAATCACATTTAATATCACTGCTACTGGTGGAGATATTTATTTGAAGAAAGCAGGTAACTTAACATCCGATACTGATAATGCTCCTGCCGCTGAAGGATATAACTATACATCAACAGCCGACGCTTTCGATGGCAATTATTATATCATCAGAAGTGGTGAAACAAAATCAGTTACTGCTACAGGTCATTTAACTGGCGCAGATGCATTTGTTAAGATGTACTTGAAGGACTTCAAGTGAAATATTACCAATGCTACAGGTGATGCTACAGAAGTTCAAGTTACAACTTCAACTTATGATTTGAGCACTTTCGTAACAAGCTCAATCTGATTAGAAACACTTCCTTAGTTCTTACTAAGCAATTGTCTAGTCGTGTTATGGCAACATAACAAAAAACCCGTCACATTTATGTGGCGGGTTTTTGATTGAGGAATATCTTTTTGTATGTTATAATTATTTAATTAGATTAATTAAAAATTTAATTTGAATAATATAGATAATAAAAAAACAATTCTTTGACAATTTTTTCTTCCGATAACAATATCTATTATAGGAATGATTATCACGATATTTTTATCGTACAAGACTTTAAAAGAAACGCGCATTATCAAATCAGCTGAATTTATGCTAGAATTTAATAAAGAATTAAATGAAAAAACTATCTATAATATCTTAGATAGGGCGTCTAATAATTTACCTATTTTAATAAATAATGGTGGGCCTTATACTAGCAACGACCTGAATGATGTTTTGGGAATTTTTGAAGATATTAATATTATAAAACAAAATAATATTTTAACAGAAGATATGATTTATGAGTGATATGATGACGATCTTGAATCTATATGCGGTAATAAAGAATTTCAAAATTATATAAAATCAGAACAAAGTAAAGATCAAGAGTTGTGGTCGGGTGTTATTAATCTTGGTATAGAGATAATTCCTAATAACAAAAGCCACTGTCAATTTTTTCACCAATTCTCAAAATAACTATTTGCTATATATCCTAAATATACATTTTTGGCAATCTATAAAAAAATATCCTCCAAACACTTGATTTTTTTTAAAAAATACTTTATATTATACATAACAAAATAATTTATACTTGGTCGACGATTTATACCAAATATTTATTTATAAATGCATAATAAATAAATACAAAATATTAAATCGATTGTATAAATGATTTAGTTTTTAGCTTTATATAAATAAAATAAAAAATAAGAAAATAATATGAAAAAATTTTTATCTATTTTAACAGTCCTGCTTTTTGTTTTTGCATTTAGTGCAAACTTGACACATGCCGCTGCTATTGCTGATGTAGTTTATACACCAACAACATCTGTTGTAGGCAGTTCACCTGCAACAAGTGCAACTTTGACAACTTTTACTACAACAACAGCTGTTGTAGGTGGTCATTATATTGTATTAACATTTCCTACTGGTACAGTTTTAAATTCAGCCAACATTGTTAAAGGTGATTTTACAATTCAAGAGACTGGTGCTGGATCAGCTGCTACTGCCCCTGTAGCCGTAACAACGGATGCTGGTGCTAGAACACTTACATTTATTGTTCACCCATCTTCTATCTCATCTGATACGCCAGGTATTGGTGTATTTACAATTGCCTTGTCTGGTACTGCTGAGGGAAATGAAATTGTTCATCCAACAACCAAAACTACTACTGGGTCATTTTCAGTAGCTACTGAAGCTGGTGATAGTGGTGCTGATGCCGATGTAACTTTTGTGGCTGGTAATATGACTCATTGAGATGTTGCTCCTGCAGCTGTTACTGCTGGCTCAGCTTTCAATGTTGTTATTACTGCTCACGATGTATATAACAATCAAACTACTAAACAAACAGATGGTACGGCTTTGGGTGATGAAGCCTTAACAATCACATCTACTGCTACAGCTATCGGTGCCAATATTCCAACTTACAATGGTAACGATTTGAGAGATGGTGAAGCTGTTACTATTAATTTTGCCACTGGTCAAGGAACTGCTACTAATTTCATTTTCTACAAAGCTACAGAAACTCCAACAATAACAATTGCTTCAAGTTCAGTTGCAGCTATGACCGGAACTTCAACCGCTATAACAGTAGCCACTGGAGTAAAAGATGAAGTTTTAATTTCGTCTGTTAAACCAACTATTGGTTATATTTATCAAAATATTTCTCCACAATTATCGGCTAAATTAGTTGATGCTTATGGTAACACAGTAACATCTGATGATACTTCAGAAATTACCTTCAAGGCTTATACTTCAGCTGATTGTCTTACAACTGCTGCCAATCCAGATTTAACTGGAACTAAAGTGGTCGCCGTTACTGATGGTGTAGCTACTTTTCCTGGATTAAGATATAATACTGTTAATACAACAGGTATTTATATTCGAGCATCACACGATTTAGATACTAGTGGTACAATTTTAGTTGGTACTCCAAAAGAATATGATTGTACAAACTTAATTAAGGTTTATGCTAATGGTGGACAGACTGTTACAAGTAGTTATTCAGGAACTACAACAACAACTACTACTCCAACTACTACAGTTACAACAGCTCCTGCTACTACAACAACTACCGCTCCAGCTTTTCAAGGCAAGATGCCAGTTGCTTCAAAAGCAATTAGCGCTATGACCCTAACTGAAAAGAATTCATACATTATGGAACTTCAAACATTCTTAATTCAATTGTTAACTCAATTATTAACATTAATGAAGAAATAGTAGTTCTTAAAAATTAAAAAAGACTCGAAAGGGTCTTTTTTAATTTGCTTAATCTTCACATCTTTGATATATTAAATAATATTATGGAAGACCAAAATATACAAAATATAATACAATTCAAACAAGGCAATCCTAATGCTTTTAATATTTTAGTAAAAGACAATTTAAAATCAGTTTTAAACTTTGTTTATCGGTATATTTATGATACTGAATTAGCAGAAGATATTACTCAAGAAGTTTTTATCAAAGTTTGAAAAAATATATCAAAATTTGATACTTCCAAGAACTTCAAACCTTGATTATTCAAAATTGCCAGAAATACTGCTTTGGATTTTATTAAAAAAAGAAAATTAATTCCATTTTCAAGTTTTGAAAATGATAATGAAGAAAATCATTTTATCAATAATTTAGAAGATCAATCCAAAACTCTTTTAGAAGAAATTAATCTTCAAGAACAAAAAGAGTTCTTAAATGACTTTCTTCAAGAGCTCAAACCAAACCAGCAATTAGTTTTCTTCTTGTATTACTATGAAGAACTGACTTTCAAAGAGATTTCTGAAACTTTAAGTATTTCCATAAATACCATTAAAAGTCGTCATCTTCGAGGTCTTGAAAAATTAAAAGCCATAATGCACCAAAATTAATAAATCAATCGTATTAAATATATATACCATGAAATACAATATTATAAATCCTTCTACTAATCTTTATGATCGTATCATTTTGGCGATTAAGAAGGAACAAGAGACTCGAAAAACAAAAAAATTGTTTTTACTATTATCAGTAATTTTTGTTTTGTCTTTTACTATTACAATTGTTTCAATTGTTCTTTTTATTAAAGAATTCAATGCTAGTGGTACTATCTATGTTATTAAAACTGCCTTGTCAGACCTAAGTCTTTTTAAAACTCTTTGACAGTACTTTTTCTTAGCCTTTATCGAGCTTTTACCTATAACCAATATTATTCTTTTCTTAATCTGCCTGTTTATCACTATCTTTGCCTTAAGACTCTTAATGTACAAAAAATACCTATTAATAAAAACTTTATTAAATTATTCTCATGGAACTAGATAAAAAATATTTTAAAATTAGTGAAGAATTTTTAAAGCCATTTCTTATGGTTTTGTTTTTGATTGTTTTTGGCTTTGCTATGTTTCAATTTGGTACCAATCTTGGTTCTAATCGTGGTCGTTTTGCTTGTAATTGAGCCAAAAATTATCAAAATAACTTTGGTGGCCCTAGATTTGGCTTTGGTCAAGATCAGCCCTTTAATGATTTTGTTGATGGTCATGGCATTTTTGGTGAAATTATCAAAATTAATAAAACTGATATTGTGGTTACTAGCAAAGAAGGTGTTGAAAAAATTATCAATATATCTGACAAAACTATTATCAAATCCTTTGAAAAAGATATAACAATTGAAAATCTCAAACTCAATGATCGTCTTATGATTATTGGTGACCCTAATGATCAAGGGCAAATCGATGCTAAACTAATCAGAATTTTTAATAAACCAACTTCCATGAATTTTAAACCTTTTAATTATGACAAAAATTAATTTTAAAAAGCTCCTAAGCAACAAGAAGTTTATTATTGTTTTTATCCTTGTAATTTCTCTTCTTATTTATTTCATTTTTAAAGCAACGTCTTCAAAAAATCAACAACCTACTTATACTACTGTTCAAGCTGAAAAGGGGACTCTTATCAGTAGTGTCTCTGGTAGTGGTCAGATTGTTGCTTTTGATGAAATCGAAATCAAACCAAAAATTTCAGGTAAAGTCACCTATATTAATTTAAAAAATGGTAAAAAAGTCAATCAAGGCGATCTTTTAATTCAGCTCGATTCAACCGAAGCTCAAAAAAATGTTTGGGATGCTAAAATTAATTTAGCTAATGCCAAACTTTCTTCCAAAGATCTTAGCCAAGAATCCAATGATTCTCTAGCTGTTGCTTACAATAATACTTTAAATTCTTTAACTTCTAATTACAAAGACATTTCTACTTTACTCCCCAATATTCGTCCACTTTTTGAACAAAGTAGTTACAATTCTTCTGAAGAAGACAACAATGATGCTGACTATTATCTAAGATTAGTTAGATTTATCCAAAAAAATCGTAATGTTGGGATTGATTTGTCTTACTGAACCAAAACAGTTGAAAAACAATATTTAGATATTGAAGGTAAGTATTCAACCATTCAATCAACTGCCTGAGCTTTGAATAATAGCTCTGATAGAACTCAAATTGAAGATATTTTAAACCAAACTTATTCGCTCGATCAAGAATTCTTAGATTTAATTCGTCAAACTTTAAATCTTACCCAGAAATATCAATATCTAATTAATACCGAGAATATCTCAACTCCAATTGCAACTTCAACTACTACAAATCAAATAGCAAAATTATCAGAATTAAATTCTTCCTTGATCTCTCATGTCAATGATTTAAAATCAGTCAAAGATGCTTTGACTACTGCCAAAGATACTTTTAAAAAGGTTGAAGTTAATTCTGAAACCCAAGAATTAACTATCAAACAGAAAGAATTAGATTTAAAATCAGCCAACGAAACTTTAAATTCCAACTTTATCTATGCTACTTTAACTGGTGTCTTAACTTCCATTAATGCCCAATTAAAAGTTGGTGATACCGTTTCTAATTCAACTTCAATTGCTACTCTAGCCACTAATCAACAAATTGCTGAGATTACTTTAAATGAAGTTGACGTTGCCAAAGTAAAACTTGATCAAAAAGCCAGCATAACTTTTGATGCCATCGAAGATTTAACTTTAACTGGTAAGGTCATCGAAGTTGACGATGTTGGTACTACTGATCAAGGTGTAGTAACTTATGGGGTTAAAATTGCTTTTGATGAACAAGACGGCCGTATCAAACAAGGCATGAGTGCTAGTGTTGAAATCATTACTGATATCAAAACTGATATTTTTGTAGTTTCTTCTAGTGCTATCAAAAACGATTCTACTGGTAACTATATTGAAATTCTCAATACTGACCAAACTATTTCTAAAAAATATATTACTGTAGGTATCTCTAATGATACCCAAACAGAAATTCAAAGTGGTCTTACTGGTAATGAAACTATCATTATTAAAACTTCTGCTTCAACTAGTAAAAAAACCAGTACTACTTCAGCTACAAAAAATGCTTTTTCTATTCCTGGTATGGGGGGTGGCCCTCGTTAGCTATTAATATCTAAAACTATACAATGATTGAAGTAAAAAATTTAGTAAAAATATATAGAACTGGAGAAGTTGAAACCAGAGCATTGGACAATATTTCTTTTAAAGTTAATAAAGGCGAATTTGTTGCTATCATTGGTCCTTCAGGTTGTGGCAAATCAACTTTAATGCATATTCTGGGTTGCTTAGATACTCCCACAACAGGCAAATATTTTTTAGATCAAAAAGACGTTTCACTTCTAAATGATAATGAATTAGCTGAGATTAGAGCTACTCAAATTGGTTTTGTTTTTCAATCTTTTAATCTTCTACCTCAAATTACTGTTTTGAGAAATACCATGTTACCTTTAATCTATACCAATACTCCTAAAAGCCAAAGAGAGTCTATTGCTAGGGGTATTTTAAAAGAAGTTAATTTCGAAGAAAATCATATTTATCATTTTTCTAATCAACTTTCTGGTGGCCAAGTTCAGCGAGCTGCTATTGCCAGAGCTCTAATCAACAATCCTTCTATTATTCTGGCTGATGAACCTACTGGCAATCTTGATAGCAAGAATAGCGAAATCATTTTGAAAACTTTTAAAGATTTGAATCAACTTGGTCATACTATCATTTTAATCACTCATGACCAAGATATTGCTAATCAAGCTGGTCGTATAATTTCAATCAAAGATGGAAAAATAATCAAAGATATTAAAAATTAATTTTATGCTAATTTCCGACTTAATTCAAGAAACTTATTCTGCTATCTTTGCTAACAAAGTCAGATCTGGTCTTACTATTTTAGGTATTGTCATTGGTATTGGTTCAGTTGTAGCTATGATTTCTATTGGTCAAGGCGCCAAAGGTAGTATTGAAAAAAGTATTCAATCTATTGGCTCTAATTTAATTATGGTCTATCCTGGTTCCCAACAAAAAGTTGGTACTCAGGTTAGAGGTGGTTTTGGTTCAGCTCAAACTTTAACCAAAGCTGATGCCGAGGCTATCGAAAAAGAAGTTTCTAATATTGAATATGTTGCTCCAGAAATATCTAAACGCTATCAAATAACTTCCAAGGGAACCAATAGTAATGTTAGTGTAGTTGGTGTTACTTCAGTCTACAATACTGTAAAAAATATTGAACTTGATTCTGGATCTTTTGTATCCGATCAACAGCTGAATAGCTTATCAAAAGTTGCAGTTTTGGGACCAAATACCAATACAGAACTTTTCGGTGAAGGCATTAATTCTATTGGTAAAAAAATTCGTATCAATAGAATTGATTTTACCATTATTGGTATTACCAAAGCCAAAGGAGGTACTGGCTTTGGTAGTCAAGATGATATTGTATATATTCCTTTGACTACTGCTCAAAAGTTTTTAACTGGTAAAGACTATGTTTCTACTATCAATGTTCAAACTATAGATCAAAAGTCAATGGCACAAGCCCAAGAAGATATTACTTCTTTGCTTCTAGCTCGTCATGATATCTACAATGCCGATTTAGCTGATTTTACTGTATATAATCAAAATGATATTGTTGCCGCAGCTTCGTCAGTTACCAATACTTTTACCGTTCTTTTAGCTGCTATAGCTAGTATTTCACTATTAGTTGGCGGCATTGGTATAATGAATATGATGCTAACTTCAGTTGCTGAGCGCACTAACGAAATTGGTCTTCGTAAATCCATTGGTGCCAAAAAACAAGATATCAATTTGCAATTTTTGGCCGAATCAACCCTTCTAACAATTGTCGGTGGTATTCTTGGAATAATTTTTGGTTGAATTGCTGCTTTTTGTATGACTTACTTTGCTAAAATCACTACCAGTGTTTCCATTTCTTCAATTCTTCTAGCTTTTGGTGTATCTTTTGTCATTGGTCTTGCTTTTGGCTATTATCCTGCTTCTAGAGCTGCTAATTTAAATCCAATAGACGCTTTAAGAAGACAATAAAATATTTAAATTAATAATTAAAAAAATATTAAACTTTGTATTATGAATAAAAAAACAATGTTAACTTATGGCATAACTACTTTGCTTGTAATCATTTCTTTTGTTGCTGGTATGCAAACTGGCAAATCAAGAAATACCAACAAAGCTTTTGGTAATAGAAACATTCCTAATGGTATGAATCAAAACTTCAATAAAGGTACTGGTATGAATATTCGTTCTGGCGCTAGCAACATTATGGGTGAAGTACTCTCTAAAGACGAAAATTCTTTAACCATTAAATCCAAAACTGGTTCTAAAATAGTCATCGTTTCTAAGTCAACAGAAGTTTTCAAAACTATCACTGGCAGTATCGCTGATATTGCTGTTGGTACTAATGTTGTGATTACTGGTAAAGAAGGCGATGGCAATTCTACTGTAGCAGATAGTATTAGAATTGTTGATAAAGTTACTATGCCTCAATTATCACCCACTAAACAAGATTAAATTCAAACTATAAAGCAAAAAGAGAGTCGTAAAAACGACTCTCTATATAAATTCTAATTAACAATACCTTCTATGCTATTTACGAAGAACCATACGGAGCCCCACATATATAAGGATTTACTTGTTATATATATATTATAGTAAATAATTTATTAAAGTCAATAGTATTCTTAAATATTCTTTGTTGGAAAATATTAATCTTTTTAATATTTAAATATTAAACTATTTGACTTTTTTTGTGAATTATTATATATTAAACATGATAGCAAAAGTCAATTATAAATAATTTTAATTTATAATTATTATGCGCAGAATAAAATCTCACACAATGCAAAAACTGGAATATATTCAAAAATATATTAGTGCTTATACAGTTGCAACAAAAAAGTTGCCCTTCAAATATTATATTGATGCTTTTGCTGGAAGTGGATTATGTATTTTGTGCGATGAAAAATGTAAATCACGAGGGAAAAATAAATGTAGCAAATGCAGTCGAGGAAAGATAGTAAGCGGTTCTGCTATAATTGCATGTAATATCTTAAATCGTTTTCAGAGATATATTTTTATAGATCTAGATAAGAATTGTATCAAAGAATTAAAAAATGCTATTAAGTCGTTCGATGAACCATTACAAAATATTATTAGAATAGAACAAGGCGATGCCAATGTAATATTAAAAGATTTCTACAAAAATGCGTCTAGATTTAACGGCTATTTAGTATTACTTGATCCTGAGGGTCCAGAACTTAAATGAAAAACTATTGAAGCGTTAGCCAAAATACCTAAGATAGATCTTCTTATACTATATCCTTATGACATGGCAATCGTAAGATTGACAAAAGAGTACATAGAATTATTAGATGAATTTTATGGCGATAAGGCTTGGATAGATATCTATAGGGATAAAAATAATTGCACGGCAGAGAAAAGAAAGACAGCGTTGTTAAATTTTTATATCTCTAATTTAAATAAGTTAGGTCTTGGGCAGGTTGTTTATAAACAAATCCGCAAAAATATTAGAGATGGACATCCTCTTTATCATTTGATATTAGCCAGTCGTAATTCGGTTGCCAAAAATATAATGAATGATATTTTTGGCAAGGAATTAGACGGTCAAGAAAAATTAAAATTTTAAAGAATAATATTATGAAAAAAATAATGCGAAAAACATTATTGTATAAAACTAAGGTTGAATATGGTGATTGAACAATCAACCATATTTTAGGTTGCTCTCATGGCTGTAATTTTCCTTGCTATGCAATGCTTATGGCCAAAAGATTCGGCTGAATTAAGAGCTATAACGACTGAAGAAAACCGCAAATAGTAGAAAACGCTTTAGAATTATTAGAAAAAGAAATACCATTATACAAAGATAAAATAAAATTTGTGCATTTATGCTTTATGACAGACCCATTCATGTATGATGATAAAACAAAGAAATTAATTCCTGAAATTAAAGAATTAACTACAAAAATAATAGAAAGATTGAATAAAGATAAAATAAAAGTTACTACTTTGACAAAAGGTCTCTATCCTAAAGAGATTGCATCAAATAAGAAGCTTTTAAAATCTAATGAATATGGTATTACCCTGGTGTCTTTAAACAAAAACTTCAAAGATAAATTTGAACCATTCTCTTCTCCTTATAGAGCAAGAATTAATTCTTTAAAAAAATTAGCGGATGCTGGATTAAATACTTGGGTAAGTATGGAACCATATCCAATACCAGAATACGATAATGATGCTGAAAACATAGAAAAGGTATTAAATGAAATTAAATTTGTTAAAAAGATAGTTTTTGGAAAGTTAAATTACAAAAAATTAACTATGGAAAAATCATTAGATTCTAATAGCTGAGCTAATAGCGATGATTTTTACAGAGCTATGTCTCAAAAGGTTATTGATTTTTGTAAAAAGAACAAAATACAATATCATATTAAAATTGGTACCCCATTGAGCACGGAAAAGCCAAACAAGCTTTTTAGTAAGTAATTATTAGTTGTAATTTATGCTCTTATTGACTTGAATATCAAAGTTTGTTAAACTATAGCCATAATATAGACTAATATGAAATACTGAAAACCAACATTTAAAAACCTTTTCAAAACACTAGTATCTTGCTTGTTAATTTTTCTAACAAGCAGTATTGGTGTTTTTGCTTTTGATGCTAATTCTAAAATCAATATCTATAAAACCAGCGATAGTGAATATCGTGATCAAATCAATGTTAGCAATATCAAAAACACTAACTATATTAATTTTTATGTAGATCAATATTGGTGAAGTAAACAAACCTTTACCGACCAAGATAAAGTCTCTAATTTTGCTATTGCTCTTGGCTCTGAATTTGAATACAATATCTATCCAAAATTAGTCAAAGTTTTGCCTAATATTACTTCTTGACTTTCCTATAATCAAAAATTAAATATTATTCTAACTCCAATGAATGGTGGTATTCAAGGGTATATCCGCCCAGAAGATTTCAATAGTAAAACTCAAAACAATACTTCTAACAGTGGTACTATTGTTTATCTTAATGCTAATAATATTTTGAACCCTAGCATATCCAACAATATTTTGTTTTCTTTCTTCGCTCATGAATTTATGCATATCATTACTTTTCGAGAAAAAAATATCTATTTTAACGTATCAGAAGATACTTGATTGGAAGAATTGCGTAGCGAGTATTTAGCTAATTATCTTGGCTACAATAAGTCTGCTGATTCCTATTTAAATTTTCGTTTGCAAAACGGTGTTAGTTTAACGGATATTAATTTAATCAATTGAAATAATGCTAGCAATAGTTATTCTTTAATTAATCTTTTTAGTATTTATTTGGTCCAAAGATATTCTTCAGATATTATCTTTAGTACTCTAGCCTCTAAAGCTACTGGCATTGATTCCATCAATAATTATCTTTCTCAACATGGCTTTAAAGAAAGATTCAAAGATATTTATCAGGATTGAGTTATTGCTAATATTATAAATAATTGCGAAACAAATACAAACTATTGCTATAAAGATATTGATATTCAAATTAATATTCCTGGTACTAGTTTCTATTTACCAATCAATAATGATAGTGTGCTTTCGATTAGTGATTCTTTAACAAACTACCAAACTAAGTATCAGAAGATTGTTGGCGGCTCTGACAATTTAGAATTAACTCTTGAAAATACCAAAAACAATATTTATCAAAAGATTCCATATATTTTGGTTGATAAAAACAATCAAAAATCTTTAAGCTTTTTTAGTTTTAATACAACTACCGAACAACGAATTGTTATCAAAAATTATTCCAAATCTTATGCTAATATTATTATTATTCCAATGTTCGCCGATAAGGCTGGAAATAATTCCCAGATCTTTAAATGAAATATTAATAGTACTAAAAGTTTTCATGTAATTCCTGGTACCAAACCAACTACTACTAAATCAGTTGCTACAACTAAGTCAAGAAGTGTGACTACCACAACTACTAATCCTCAGTTTGGTACGGCAACTCCTATAGTTATCAATATTAATGCTCCAACTAAACCATCTTGATTCTCAAGGATTACGTTTAGTATCGTCTTCTTCCTTCAAAGAATTTTTCAGAAAAAATAGCCTAATTATAAAGTCAGTAGCTCAGCTATTGACTTTTTCAATAAAATGCCCTATAATATACTCATATTAACAAATTCATTTTTTACGGGATATGACCAATAAACTGAACTGGCAACTTGTGGCCGAAAAACTCCAAGATAAGAAAATAACCTTGTTTACACCAAGTATCTTTTTGGGTTTATTTAATGCATCTGAAAGCGCCAGCAAAAGCCTTTTAAACACATATACCAAAAAGGGTTTTTTCATAAAACTAAAAAATGGCTTCTATATCTCAAAGACGTCTAGCCATAATGATTTCGAGATAGCTAATAAGATATATAAGCCTTCCTATGTTTCTTTTGAAACAGCTTTGTCTTATCATAATATACTCCCTGAAACAGTATATTCTATTACTTCAGCCACTACTAAGGCTAGCAGAAGCTATATAATATTAAATAAATATTTTACTTATCATAAGATGAAAAAAGAATTGTTTTTTGGTTATGATGTTCTTAATATCAATGGTCAAACAATATGAATGGCTGATAAAGAAAAGGCTTTATTAGATTATGTTTATTTTGTCACTATGAAAAAGAAACCTGACAATGATAGATTAAATATCAAGGACATATCGGTAATTAAAATAAAAAAATATTTAAAACAATACAATAATCCTTTATTGGAATCTAAAATTAAGAAATTATTAATAAATAAATAATGATTAATCCAGACACTATTCAATTATTAGCTACAAAATTACAAACTCGAGATATTAATATAGCTAGGGAATACATTCAAAATCTTTTTCTTTCTTTTTTCTATGAGCAAAAAGAATCTCGAAATATCTTATTCAAGGGTGGTACAGCCTTGAGAATTGTATTTCAAAGCCCCCGTTTCTCTGAAGATCTAGATTTTTCAACCGACAAGTTCTTTTCTTTAAAAGAAATTGAACAAATAATTATTAAAACCATAAGTAATATTGAGAATTTGGGTATTAAAACAGATATTAAGGAATCCAAAGCTACTACTGGTGGTTATTTAGGAATTATTAATTTTAAATTCCTTGAATATAATATAGATATTTATTTAGAAATTTCTTTTAGGAAAAAAGTCGGAATAAAAGGGGAAGCTGTTGTTATCAATAATTCTTTTACTCCTTCCTATGTATTAATTATCTTATCTCAAGATCAGATGATTGCCGAAAAAATTCAAGCCACACTTACCAGACAAAAACCTAGGGATTTTTTTGATATCTACTTTCTTTTACGGGGAAACATGATTACTGCAGTTAATAAAGCATCTCTTAAATCAATCAGAGATACTATTAAAAAAACAAAAGTTAACTTTAGTAATGAACTTAAAACATTTCTTCCAGTTCGCCAACATCTAGTTATCAAAGACTTCAAAAACAACTTGTTAAAAGAAATGGATAGAATTTAAATTAATATCTTAGTGTTATTTTATATTGCGCAATGCGAACATTTGACAAAAACTACAAAGTTTGCTATATTGTATGTAATCAATCATGTTATTTACGCTTTTTAGTAAATAGCATGCATAAAACGTATAATAATGGTAAAAATACTAGATTTTATCAAAAAATTAAGCAAAATCATCGTCTTTTCTAAAAAGGATTTAGAGAAGATGTTTTCAAATATCTATCCAGCCAGATTAACCGAATGACAAAACAAGGGTTATATCAAGAAGATAACTAATAATTTTTATATTATTTCTGATTTAGAGATTAACGAAAACTCAATGTTTTTAATTGCTAACAAGATTTATGAGCCAGCCTACATTTCCGTAGAAACGGCATTGAGTTATTATGGAATTATTCCTGAACAAGTTTTTAGTATCGTATCTTTAACAACTAATAGAAGCAAAACCTTTGACACTCCTTTAGGGAAGTTTTTTTATAAAACTATTCCTTTTGATCTTTTTTTCGGTTATGAGACTATAAAATACAAAGATTTTAATTTTAAGATTGCTGATAAAGAAAAGGCTATTCTAGACTACATGTATTTACATCGACATCTTAAAACAATAGTTGATTTTGAATCTGTAAGATTTAATATTTCTGATCTTAAGTCTAGTATTAACAAAGATAAGATCTTGTTCTATTTGTCTAAGTATAGAAGCAAGGCCTTTGTTAAAACCATTAATAAATTACTAAAATATATTTATCATGCTTAGTCTAGATTCTATTGTAAAAAATTACCCTGAAAATCTAAGAGCTTTTAAGAAGAATATAATTAGAGAATATTTACAATACAAGATATTGTATCATATCTTTAATTCTCCTTTTTCTAATAAATTATCTTTTATTGGCGGTACCGCTCTAAGAATTGCCTATGATAATCAAAGATTCTCTGAAGATCTTGATTTTGATAATTTTGGTCTATCCATTACTGATTTTGAAAGTTTAATTGACTTTGTACAGAAGAAGTTAACTCAAGAAGGTTTTGATATTGAATTTAAAGTTACTAATAAGGGTGCTTTTAGGGCTGATATTAAATTCAAATCCATTTTAGAATTCTACGGTATTGCTGTTATGGAAACCGAAAAATTACTTATCCAAGTTGATACCGCTCCTCATAATTTTGTTTATCAGGCTCAAGAGCATATACTTAACAAGTTCGATGTCTTTTCAATAATCTTAACAACCCCACCAGATATTCTTTTGTCTCAGAAAATCAGAGCTTTTTTTGAAAGAAAAAGAACATTAGGTAGAGATATTTTTGATATAATATTCCTTTCGTCCAAAACCAAACCCAACTATGATTATTTAAAAGATAAATTGAACATTGACAATAGTAAAGATCTCAAATCTAGAATTTCCAAATTTGTATCAACTCTTGATATTAAAACTCTTAAACAAGATTTAAGATATATGCTTTTTAACGAAAATAGTGTTAACCAAATTGATACTTTCGTTGAACATATTGATAAACTTAACTTCTAATATTGAGTTTGTTAAAATCAACAGTTACCCTGTTGACTTTTTTCATTTTATTGTATAAAATATACCCAACAATTAATTATTTTAATAAACTTTTCAATATGAAGAAAACTCTTTTATTACTTCTATCTTTAGCGGTATTGCTAACTATAGGAGCTTTTGCAGTTAAAGCTGTTACCCAAAGCGGGTTTGATACTAATAGCTTTAATTTTAGCGGTGCTAATTTTAATAACTATGTTCAAGATGATGTCTATAAATACATCTGTAAGAGTGGTGAATGTGTTTCAGTAAAACAAGCTACTCTAAAACCATCTGATGCTTACTATAATTCAAAATCTGATTGTGTCAATAAATGCGGCAACAATCCAGCCAATGTAAATACCAGTGGTAGTGCTTCTGGTAGTTTTAACTTTAATTTTAATGGTACATATAATGCTCCAGCTCAATCTAAACCAGTTGCTAATTTAAATACTGGCAGTAATTTGAATGGTGTAAGTTTTAATGCTCCTACTATTAAACCTTCGGGAACTCCTGCTCCTAGTGCTACTGGTGGCATAGCTCCTTCTACTAATTTTGGTGGTGTAAATTTTAAAGACACTACGGTTAAGACTCCCGGAGTTGCCCAGAGTTCTTTATTTGGAACCGATGTAAAATACAATCCTAGTACTAGCCTTACTCCTCAAGGGGGCGCAGCTGGTGAAGGGAATAAAGTTACATTCTTTGGAAGCTTATTGCAAAAATTTGGTATTACTGGTGCTAAGACCGACACCATAACTCCCCAAGATAGTAAAATTCCTCCGAAAGAAGATGATAATGGCGAGGGTGAAGTTACTGGTGATATCGCTTTTACTTATTCACCGGAAAAGATTTATGGTAAAGGCGAAGCTATAAAAATTAAGATAATTAAACCAACCAATATTTCTGCTTATGATAGTTTTTGATATGATTTATCAGTTGATTGAAAAAATACCCCTGAAGATAAGTCTGATGATATATTAAAAGAAGCCAATGAAATTACCAAATCAGAATTTGAAATTAAAACCGATGGCTATTATAGAATAGAACTAACTATTAAAGGTTTTAAAGCTGGCAAGACTCAATCCTTAGACAAATGGACAACTTCCAAAACAGTAGTTTTGGAATATAATGAGGTTAAAAAAGCTGGAACTGAAACTATAAAGAATGACTGTTGGCTAGATATTACTGGTTTTAAACCAAGTATTAACAATAAGATTGGTTTTACTGCTGATAAGCCTGAGGCTGTCACTGTTGACTTTAAATTAAATTGTACTAGCTACGATGCTAAGTATTTCGATGTCAGACCAATAAGCGTTAGTGCCTATATCGACGTTCCGGCACTAAGAACTATTGATAAGGATATTTTTGCTTGTGAAACTAAAACTATTTCTGGTGATACAATTTACAAGACAACCGATACTTATACCGTAACTTGTTCAAAAGAAAAAGTTACCGAAGCTTTAAAGAAAGAAAGTGCCGAAGATACTCGTAATAGATTCTTAATGGTAGATATGTATTATATGACTAATAAACACACTAATACCCATAATGGCGAAGCTTATTCTGCTAGATTTATTTCTACCAAAGATAAGATATCAATGCCAAAACCAATAACTAATCCTGGAGAACCAGGCGATAAACCTGATGATACAAAACCATCTGAAACTGATGGTAGAGAAATGAAAATAGAAGCAATAGTTACTCCTGGAAAAGATAGAACTTTTGAGACCTGTAAAGGCGGTAAAGTAAAAGTTGTATGATCTTCAAAGGGTTACGATAGTTGTAGCATTAGCTCTGATACTTTAGTATATATCGATGGTAGTGGCAAAGAAGGTACAAAAGATTTTAATGTAGGTAAAAATACCAAAGATGATGTTGTCAGTAATAAAATAAAATTAATTTGTACCTATCTTAAAGATAACAAACCAACAAAAGACGAAAAGATTGTTCAGATAAATACTCCAGAGTGTGAAGGCACTCAACCTCCAGCTAGCGAAGAACAAGCCGGTACTATAAAAGAGAAATGCGATAAAAATAAATGTTCTGCTACTTTTAGTTTAGATGATAAGGCGGTTTTAAAGATGAATGATAAAAAAGTTTTAAATGCTAGTGCATTAAAATTTGGTGTTAATCTTTCAGGAACTACTTGTGATCTAGGTATTTTCCAAAAGACTTTTGCTCGTATTAAAATTGATGGCAAGATTGTTCAAGATATAACAATCCCTGCTAATACCAAGGCTAGAGAATACACTATTGGTAATGTTTGAACTCAACTTTCCGAACAAACCAGAAAGAATATTGAAAATACTTTAGCAAAATATGATGGGGCTAAAATTAAAGTAGAATTAGAAGCTTGAAGTACTTTCGATGAGACTAAAGGAAAAACTTGAAATTGCAACTGAAGTTCAATATCAAAAGAGATTACTTTTGTAAAAGGAGGATTAAAGAATAATTCTGGTTCCGGAGAAACCGAGTTATCTTCAATAGAAAAATGTAAAAAACAATGCGATGATGATGCTAATAATCCATCAATTTCAGAGAAATATTTAATATTAATGTATGGTGGTAAAAGTAAGAATGAGGCTCGTCAGAATTGTATCGCCAAATGTGAAGGCAAGCCTATCCCTTATCCTTCTGATAGTAACACCGAAACATTTAAACCTGTTAAATCTGGTGGCATAACTAGCGGTACTAATGTTGGTATGTGCGCTACTGGCTATCCAAAATTTGTTTATGGTACTCTTCATACCCCAGACAATAGTTATGGTATTGCTGCTGTGCAAATTGATTATAGTGGTTGTTGTTTTAAAGACTTAGTTAGAGGCTATGGAGTAAAATATCAAAACAATCCTTCATCTATAAAAGTTACAAGCTTAAATAGCAAGGGAGCAGTTGACACTAGGGCTTATTTCGGCACTGATAGTACTGGTAATGTAACTTATGAAGCTAACACTACTCTTTGTATTGGCGATGCTAAAAAGATCGGTAATTCTTGTGAAAGATATTGTATATATTCCAATAGTAACGGAAAAACAACTGAAAACTGTAATTTTGATACTAATTATCAAAATTCATGTCCAACAAATTATCCAATAGTAGAATATGGTACTTTATCAAATGGAGGTACATGTGTTAAAACTGATTTTAGCAAATGTCAAATTCAAGGAAAAGGAGTAACTGGATCGGTAATTTTAAGCGATTCTCCAGTAGGAGCCTTAGAGGCTTACAACAAAGACAAAACCTATTGTTTGTTAACATTAACTAAGGTATATTCAAAGACAAATATCACAGCTTGATTCTATAATCAGCCTCAATTACATTGCGAATATACTAATATTGATGGTAAACTTTCACGTTCCTGCTTTAACATACACACGTGTAATATGGAGCAATCAGATGGTACCGGTGGCGGTGGATTTAATTAAAAATATTATGTATTTTTACAACCATCCTCATTTGAGGGTGGTTGTTTTAATTCAAACTTTATGATAAATTAAAGTTATTAATAATTTAAACTAATATTATGAAACAATACAAAATAATTCAACAACGTGATAAATGCGTTGGCTGTGGTCATTGTCAAATGTTATGTCCAGAGAATTGAGAAATGGACGATGAAGATTTTTTAGCCAAGCCTAAAAAAACAATTATTGATGAAACTGAATATCCTAAAAATCAAGAAGTTGCTGAAGGTTGCCCAACACAATGTATTCAAATAGAAGAAATTAAAGAAAATATTTAATTTCTATTATCTTGACCATATATTCTGTAAAAGGGTGTTTTTATTTAGATGCAATTTAACTAGCAAGGGGTTGAACCCAACCCCTTGTTTTTTATTAATTCTATGTTAGTATATTACCGTTCTAAATTTGTTCTTAATTAAATGAAAGGAGGTCCATCCAGGTCTAACCAACAAAGGGGGTAATCCAGCCCCCTTGTTTTATTAAAGAAGCTGCTTGATTAATTCTTGATTCTTTGTTATTCTATTACTATACTTTAAATATTCTAAACTATATACTATGAATGATAAGAAATTTTTACAAATACCAGCAACTATCTTAGGAAGTTGTCTCATTCTCTGTGTTTTAATCCTTGGAAGTTTTATGTATAAGATTCAAGCGTTAAACAACACCCTAACTGTTACTGGCTCAGCTCGTCAAAAGGTAGTGTCTGATACTGGCAAGTTAGTTGGTAGATTTACAAGAACTGTTAGCATTAATGAATTAAAAACTGGCTATCAATTAATGAAGTCTGATAATACTAAGGTATTGAATTTTTTTAAATCCCAAGGAATTAATGTTGAAGATATCAAGATTTCCCCAGTATTTCAAAGTGAGATTTGAAAACAAAATGAATATGATGACCGTCCCAAGCAATATACCTTGCAACAAACTGTTGAAATCAACTTAAATAATGTTCAAAAAATAGAAGCAATCTCAAAAGATTTTTCTAAACTTATTGACCAAGATGTTCTTTTCTCTCTAGATAGAGCAGAATATTTTTATTCTAAACTGCCTGAGGCTAGAATTTCAATGCTTTCTGATGCCATTAAAGATGCCAAAGCCAGAGCCGAGAAGATCGCAAATTCTTCTGGAAAAAGAGTTGGTGTTATCAAGTCTGCTTCTATGGGTGTAGTTCAAGTTCTATCACCTAATTCCGTAGATGTCTCCGACTATGGTACTTACGATACTTCTACAATCAATAAAGAGATTATGGTAACTGTTAGGGCTTTATTTACTATTAGATAATACAAAAATCGAACAACTAATTTGTTCGATTTTTAATTAAATTAATTTTTGTTTTTCGGCTCAATCTATAAATTTTTGAGGATTCTTAAATTTAATATCTTCGGTAACCAATTTCTTAGTTATAGAACTAATTAATGACACGGTAATTGATTTGTCTTTGTTTATTTGGACTTCCATTATTATATTCTCGTTTCGGTTTTTAATATTAAAAATATTTACCGCCAGATTTATCTTGCTATTTATTTTTCATTCATTAGTTAATGGTTCTTTTGACAACTGTGCTTGTACTCACTCGTTGAATGTCTTGAAATTATTAAATTTAGTCATCTTACTATCATTTTCAATTAAAGTTATTTCTTCATCACCAGTTCCGTTATTATTAAATAAATAATTATATTTATCATCTTGTTTGTTTTGAGCGTTTAAATCTTTAATAAGAGATTCAATAGTTTCAATTGTAATCTTGTATTTTTTATCGAAATCGTCTATAGGTTCTTTTATTTCATACCCTGATTGCAAAAACCTTTCCTCTTGATTGAGCATACAATCGAGTTGTTTAATAGTCATTTCAAAATCATAACACAAAATTTCATTTTCATGGCCATTAAACATTGTATCTAAAACAAATATACCATCTACACTAATGCATGGAATAATACAGTCGCTATCGGCCGATAATCTATTTATGGCCTGTATTTTTTCTTTTATTACTTGTCATTGTTCTTTAGAAAAGAAATCATCTTCAAAGAGTTCAAGTCAATTTAAAAATTCCATAACAGCTTCAAAATCATTAAAATTATGTATTTCTGGATTGAGATAATTGTCGCCATTATATACCGATATTAATATTGTTTTATCAAACGAAATAGCAAGGGTTTTTTCAACACCTTTTATTTTAAAACGATCATTAATTGTTTTTATGGCTGAATTTAATTCTTCTCGATCATCTAAAGATAGCTCATTTTCAATATTTACCGTTTGTTTTAAGCAAGAATCAAGCTCATTTTCCCAAGAAGCTATTCATTCTAAAATTTCTTTTTCACTGTGTTTTAAAGAAAATTTTTCATCTTTTTTTGTTGTCACTATTCTTTTTGTATTTAATATATCAATAATTAAACTACCTCCGGCCGGTATATTATGACTTTTATACATTGATGCTATTGTTTTGTATTTCACATTAAAATTTTTTAATTTTGCGATGATTTCTTTAGATGGTTCTTGTGGTGGTATATTATGATTTCTCATATTCTTAATTTAATATTATACCAATATTATAGCACAAAAATCATTTTAATCAAATTAAATATATATTTGCTTTTTTGACAAATATTTGATATATTTTAGATATTAATAAAAAACTAAAAAATGTTTATGTTGAAAATTCTAACTGACAGAAAACATCAATTGATTCTAGGAGTTTTAGCTGTAATTATTCTTGGTTCTATTTTAACCCAGGGATTTACAAACTTTACTCTAGCATCAAAAAATGCAATAGCTCAAAAGGGAATTGCTTTTATTACTGAACAAGTCAAAAAGCAAAATCCTAGCGCTAAGATTGTTTTAGGAGAAGTTGAAAAGTATCATGGTATGATCAAAGCTAACGTTGATATCGATGGTGAAAAAATAGAACTATACTTAACTATTGATGGCAAAATTGCTTTTGTTCAACCAATAATTATTGATAAAACAGTTACTGCCAAAGAAGCTGCTAAAAAAGCAGTTAAGAGAGACAAGGTGGATGTAAAATTATTCACTATGTCCTATTGTCCTTTTGGCAATGAAGCTGAAAACGCTATGCTTCCCGTTGAAGCCCTTCTAAGAAATGATGTTGAGATTGAACCCCATTATGTTATTTATTCAAATTATCCTTCCAAAGCCGAACAGGCTGGCTACTGCTGAGACGCTGCTGGCAAATACTGCTCCATGCATGGTATTAATGAATTACGTCAGGATGTTAGAGAATTATGTATATACAAATACAATAAAACTAGCTATTGAGATTATATTAAGCTAGTTAATGCTAATTGTACGGTTGACAATATTGAGTCTTGCTGGAAAAAACCAGCTACTACCTTAAAAATCGATATTGCTAAGATCGAAACCTGTCTTAAATCCGAAGGTTTAAAGATCTTGGCTGATGAAAAAGCTCTTAATGACAAATATACCGTTCAGGGCTCTCCAATGTTGTTAATCAACGAAGCCGAATATGAAGGAGATAGAAGCTCTGAGGGATATAAAGCTGGTATTTGTGGTGGTTTCAAAAAACAGCCAAAATCCTGTTCTCAGAAGTTAACAATTACTGATTCTAAACCCATACCTGCTGGTTCTTGTAAATAGAATTTAAATTAAATACCTGACAATTTTGTCAGGTATTTTTTATTAAAATTATTTTTTTAGAAAATATTTTTAAAACACTTGATTTTTTTAAAAAAATATTCTATACTAATATTATATAAATATTTAAAAAATTAAAATGATAATTATGTTAACATTTTTTGCACTTTTAATTCTATGATTTCTTTTCTTTATCTATAATAAATTTAATATTGTTGCTTTGAAAGATTACTTACTATTTTTTTATAAGATAAATCTTAATAATCTTGAAAGGGCCAATATTATTTTAATTTTATTAGATTTTTTGCTTGTTTTAACTTTTGTTATTTTTTTGATAGTTAAGATTGTTGATTGTAAAAAATCAACCCAAAAGATTATTAAAAAACCTGTTGCTAAGAAGAAAACAGTCCGTAAGGTTAAAAAAACAGCTACTACTAACAAGAAGAAGGAAGCTACTAAAAATAAATAATTACATATTTAAAATGCCTTAAACGGCATTTTAAATTGACAAATATATTGTTCTTTGCTAAAGTATAGCCATTAATATATGATAAATATGAAAAGTATGAAAAACTTAAAAGATGATTTCGATCACCATATTGTAGGTATTACTACGGTTAGTGAACGCGGTCAGATCGTTATTCCCAAGAATATTCGCGATCAATTAAAAATTGATAAAGGTAGTCAATTTCTAATGATTTTTAATGGTGATGGCTTGATGCTAGTAACCCTCGAATCAATGAGAAAACTATCCAATCATTTGTCCAAAGAAATTAAAAAAGTTAATAAACTTATTAAAAGAAACTAATATGTCAAATTTATTTAAAAAATTGTATTCAAAATTACCAAAAAAATTACAAAGATTATTTAAAAATAAAAGATTTTTAATTTCTTTTTCCGTAATTGTAATTTTGGTTTTGTTAATTCTCTCTAGTTCCAACAAGAATAAAAAGCAACCAGAAGTATTTACTGTTGTAAAGGGAACAGTAATTCAAGAAGTTAGTTTGACGGGTAGTGTCAAACCTACTCAGAATATTGATTATGCCTTTGATCGCTCTGGTCGTATTTCTAAGATCTATGTAAAGACTGGCGATATCGTTGAGACTAATACCTCTTTAATATCATTAGACAATGCTGATACTTATGCTCAATATCAGCAAGCTTTGGCAGCTTTACGTATTCAGCAAATTAAATTAGATAATTATCGTAAGGGAACTAGAATCGAAGATCTTCAAATTGCTCAAAATCAATTTGATGATGCTGATCAAAAGTTAGCTATAGCTTATAAAAATATGTATAGCTATTTGTTCAGTCACTATAATTTAATTGAAAAATTAGTTGTTACTGATATGAACTCTATCTTTAACTATATGGGTGCTTGAAATGTTCAAACCCCAATCTATAATTCAACTTTTAAAACCTGTCATAATGTTAATTTTAATTCTCCTTTAATTTTACGCAAGAATTTTGAAAATTCTTTGAATACTTGAAAGGCTGAATTAAATTCAATTTCTAGCTTAGATCGTTCTGCTATATATGGCGAAAGTTTGAAAGTAAAAGTCTATTTAGATGAAGCTTATGATTTAATCGCTAGTATCAATAATATTATTGACCCTAATTGTAATCTTCAATCTGGAACCGACCGAACTACTATCGAAACTCATAAGACTAATGCGCTAGCTATTCAAACTTCTATTGAGACAGTTCGCAATACTTTTTTGCAGAACAAAAGTTCTTTAGATACTTTGACTTTAGCATATAATTCAGCCAAACAGAATCTAGATATTAAGAAAAATCCATATACTATTGATGATATCATGACCCAAGAGGCAATTGTTGCTCAATCCCAAGCTAGTGCTGATAGTGCTTTAGCTAACTATAATAAGACTATCTTAAAAGCTCCTTTTGCTGGCAAGATTACTAAGATTATTCCTGGATTAGGCGATATTATTAGCCCTAATTCACCAGTAATTTCTTTAATTGGAGATGATACTTATCAGATTGAAGTAAATATCTCTGAGGCTGATATTGCTAAAATTAAAGTTGGCAATACTGCCAAAGTCAATTTGGATGCTTATTCAAGTGATATTATCTTCCCAGCTTCAATTGTTCAAGTTGATTTATCGGCTAGTATAATTGATGGTGTTGCTAATTACCATTCAATTGTAAAATTCAACAACAAAGATCCTCGTATTATGCCAGGTATGACTGCTAATATCGATGTTTTGGCTTTGAAAAAAGACAATGTCATTTTAGTTCCTAGTAGAGCCGTTACCACTAAAGACGGCAAGAAGTTCATCAAAGTTGTAAAAGGCAAAGAAAATGTTTTGACAAATGTCATAACTGGTATTCGTGGTTCCAATGGTAATACCGAAATTTTGTCAGGCGTTAAAGTTGGCGACAAAATAGTTTCTCAATAATTCTAAATTTGCACTATGTCATTAATTACAATCAAAAATTTAACCAAAATCTATTCCAGTGAAGGTATTGATACCAATGCCTTAAACGGTGTTAATCTTAATATCTCTGAGGGGGAGTTTGTAGCTATCATGGGGCCTTCTGGATCTGGTAAGTCTACCTTGTTACAAATCCTTGGCTGTTTAGAGCGTATTACAACTGGTCAATATTTTTTTGAAGACAAAGAATTAAATACCTATACTGATGATGAATTGGCTAATATTCGTAATCGTAAGATGGGGTTTGTTTTTCAATCTTTTAATTTATTACCTCGTTTAACAGTTTTTGAAAATGTTAAGTTACCCCTAATCTATACTGAAGAGATGAAAGAAGTTGAAAAATGCAATCGCGCTAAGAAATTGATCTCTCTAGTTGGTTTAGAAGAAAGAAGTAATTACAAATCTACCAAATTATCTGGTGGTCAAAAACAAAGAGTCGCTATTGCTAGAGCTCTAATTAATGAACCTAAAGTTATCTTTGCCGATGAACCTACTGGTAGTTTGGATTCAAAATCTGGTGAGACTGTATTACGTTTTTTACAAGATTTAAATGATTCCGGGAAGACTATCATTCTTGTTACTCACGAATCCGAAGTAGCTGAGTCAGCCAAAAGAATCATTCATATCAAAGATGGTCTTATCGATAAGGATGAGCTTGTGCTTAATCGTCGTATTATTGCTTCTCAAGGTTTTAATAAATAATTTTTTAATATGAATATCAAAGATAATATTAAAATGGCCTATAAAGATATTATAGCGTATAAATCTCGTTCAGTTCTAACTGTACTAGGTATTGCTATTGGTATTACTGCCATTATCTTAGTTATGGCTATTGGTAATAGCGCTAAGAAGTCCATAACTAGCCAAATTCAAAGTTTAGGACCAACTAATGTATATATTATTCCTGGTAAGATGTCCGAGATGATGCAGGGTGGTGGTTCTGGCCAAGATAGTTTAAAAGACAAAGATTTAGATGATTTGAAAAAGAAATCTAATGTTCCGAATCTAGTAAATGTTGTTCCGATCATTTCTAATATGGGGAATGCCAGCTTTGAATCAGAAGATTATCGTGTTACCATAATCGGCAGTGGTCCGGAAGCTTTTGATCTAATGAAATTAAAAATTATTGAAGGTTCGATATTTATGCAAGAAGATGTCGATAGCATGTCTTCTGTTGCTGTTATTGGTTTTAAAGTCAAAGATAAGCTTTTTGGGTCCGACGATGCTATTGGCAAAAAGATTAAATTAAAAGAAAAATATTTTAGAGTTATTGGTGTTACTGAGGCTAAAGGTCAGGGAATGGGTGGTGTAAATTATGATAATACTGTTACCGTACCCTATACTACATTACAAAGAAAAATTCTTGGTATTAAATATTTTCAAGAATTAATTGTTAAGATTGATACTGAAGCTAATATTAAAACTGCTATTTCTGATATGGAATTAGTTCTTAGGAATAATCATAACATTAATGATCCTTCCAAAGATGACTTTTCAATTCAAACTCAAGAAGACGTTGTAAAATCAGTTAATAGCATTTTAGGGGTTTTAACTATCTTACTTTCGTCAGTAGCAGCTATCTCTTTAGTCGTTGGTGGTGTCGGGGTTATGAATATGATGTTGACTTCCGTTACTGAAAGAACCCGAGAAATTGGTCTTCGTAAAGCTCTGGGGGCTACGAATAAACATATTCTTTATCAATTCTTAACTGAGGCAATTCTCTTAACTTTTGGTGGTGGGCTTTTTGGAATCTTCTTTGGTTTTGTTCTAAGTTTGGGATTAATTACAGCATTTAATATATCTGGAACTTTTGATTTTGTTTTTTCTTTTCCTTTTTCCGGAGCTTTTATGGGGGTGTTGGTTTCTAGTATTGTTGGTTTTACTTTCGGTATTTACCCAGCTTACCAAGCTTCTAAGAAAAGCCCAATGGATGCTCTGCGATATGAATAGTTCTAAATTTAATTTAAAACAATCGAAATGGTTTTTTACCGATTTCGGTTGTTTTTTTATTTAAAAAGTGATATATTTTTAATATATTTAAAAGTTAAAAACAAATTATGAAAAATAAAATATATATCTATTTCTCTTTAGCCTTAATTATTCTAAGCTTTTGCTTGGGAAGTATAGCTTATCCACTTTTGCCTTCTAGAATAGCTTCTCATTGAAACTATTTAGGTCAAGTCGATGGTTATTCTTCAAAGTTTTGGGGTATATTTCTATTACCAATAGTAATGCTTATTGCTTTTGTTTTTATGAAATTTTTTCAAAAACTAGATCCTAAATCAGAAAATATTAAAAAATTTGAAACAAGCTATAACAGTTTTCTTTTTGTTTTCAATATTTTCTTTTTTGTTATCTTTTCGTTTACTTTACTTTGAAGTTTAGGTATTTATTTGTATATCAATAAATTAATGGCTTTGTTGTTAGCCTTTTTGTTTTATTTCGTTGGCAATCTTCTCAAAGTTACCCAACAAAACTATTTTATTGGTATTCGCACTCCTTGAACTCTTCATAGCGAAATTGTTTGAAACAAAACTAATGCTTTAGGTGGTAAGCTTTTTCAAGTTGTAGCGGGTTTAAGTTTGATTGGTTTGCTTTATCCTAATTATTGATTAGCTTTAGTTTTCATTCCTTTGTTTTTTGTTATATTCTATATCTACATTTATTCTTATCTTGAATTTAAAAAACTTCAAAATCATTAATATCATTAATAATTTTTTAAAAAAATTTTATGAAAAACAAAAAAATATATTTTCTTTCTTTGCTAGTCCTAATTATCATTGGTATTGTTCTAGCCCTTCGTTTTTCAACTAATGAAGACACTTGGCTTTGTAAGAATGGTATTTGGGAAAAACATGGTAATCCTTCAGCTCCAAAACCAACTACTGGTTGTGATAATCAAACTAATGTTAATCAAGAAGAAAATCTAATTGTTAAAGACAATGATGGTAAAGTTGTTACTGATGATTTTGAAATCAATTTACCTTATGGTTGATACAAATTAGACAATCCTATTCCGGGAGTAACTTTAATGGTTGTTAATGGTAGTGAACAACCTCAAGATACAATTACTAAAAAAATTAATTTTCATTCATATTTTGCCATAACTTACGATACTACCTCCAAAACTTTAAATGACTTTTTACCAGAATACGAAAACAAAATTAAAAGTACTATTCCTAATGCTAAGATTGAAAATATTAATGATGTTACTATTAATGGCTATCAAGCCAAAGCTTTCGAAATATTAACTTCTCAACAAAATGTTAACATGCGTGTCTTTGTTGCTATCATAAAAGGCAATAACAATGATATTTGAGTTTTTACTCTGAATACCACTGAACAACTTTGAGCTAATTACCAAACTTTCATTCCTGACATTCTAAATACCTTCAAAATCAAAAAATAACCCAAACAGCTAGCAGATATGATTGCTAGCTGTTTTCTTGATTTTAAAGTTAATATGTGATAGATTTGTATTAGTAATTCAAATTTAAAGGAGGAATATAATGATTACACTGGGTGATGTTTTGTGCTTTGCTTTTGTCTTGATAGACGAACTATTATACGATATAGCCAACGTAGTTATTGTTGCCGTGATGCTATTATTATCTCCGATCATAATAGCAATTGTTATTCCTTTCGCTATACTGTGCCTAATGGACACAAGCAAAACTGCCGATCATTATTGACGGCAGTTTTAAATTGTTTTGTATTTTTCCAACCCTTGATTTTTAAAGTTTTTTTTGGTAGTATATCTAAGTAAAAATATATTCCGCGGTAGTTGAGTGGTACAACGCCTCCCTGTTAAGGAGGATTTCGTAGGTCCGAGTCCTACCCGCGGAGCTAGCACACATTTTAAATTCAAGGAGGTCCTATAATGGGCGGACAAGTTAAAGGAGAGAGAGAAAAGAAAAAGAAAAAAACCAACGGGAAAGGACAAAAAGTTTGGGTAAACCAACATCCGAAAAAGAAGCGCTAACACAAGCTAGGAGCTAAAGCCCTCCTGGCTTTACTCGTTTCTATATATTTTTGTTTGCAAAATTCTTATAAAATATGATATAATAAAGATAATAAATACTTTAATTAATTATTATGAAAACAGCTATTATTACCGGAGCAAGTGATGGACTTGGGCTAAAAATTTCTGAAAAACTTTTAAAAAATGGTTGGAAAATTATTGGATTATCAAGAACTAAACCTAATCTTGATATTGAGTATATCAAAACAGACTTAACCAAAGAAAGTGATATTAATAATGCTATTAATAAGATAAAAGAAAGATATTCATTGTTTGATTGTTTGATTAACTGCGCTGGTATTATGAGTGTTCAAAAAATGAAAGATCTGGATTATTCTGAGATTGATAACTTATTTAAGATAAATGTTTTAACACCAATCAAACTTACTTCTGGTTTGATAGAAAATATTAAAGCGAATGAATCTGATATTGTTAACGTTGGTTCAACAGTTGGTTTTAAGGCATATAAAGACCAGTGCGCCTATGGCTCATCAAAATGGGCTCTTCGCGGGGTAACTGAAAATTTACAACTTGAATTAAAGGGAACTAAATGTCGTGTAATTGGCTTTAACCCAGGTGGTTTCAAATCTAGAATTTTTGAAAAAGCTACTGGGATAAAACCAAATTTAGATGCCTATATGGATCCTGAACATTTAGCTAATCTTTTAGTCTATCTACTCGAAATGCCAAAAACTTTAGAAGTTTCTCAAATAATAATAAATAGAAAATAATTAAAAAATTATATGAAAAATATTCATCTTAATGCCAAATGGCTTATAAAGGCTCCTCTATCAGAAGTATTTAATATAATGACTGACTTTGAGAAATGGCCTGAGTATTTTCCAAAAGTTGCTGAATCAATACAAGTCATAAAGCGCGAAGGAAATAATTTGGAAATGAATGTGACTATTAATTCGTTTGGCCAAAAGTTTCCAGCAAAAATGAAAACCCAAATCCTCCCTGGAAAGGGGTTCATTTCAGATAATGAAAGCCCTAAATTTGGAACTTCTGGACATGAAGAATTATTACTCTCTGAACACCCAGAAGGAACCATGATTGATTATACTTATCAAGTTATTATCCATAAACGTTGACTCCGTGTAATTGCACGACCACTAATTGGTTGGTTTTCTATGAAATACTGACAAAAAGCCGTTATAGATGAACTAAGAAAAAGACTTGAGAGATAAAAGACTGGGGGTACATTATGTTGTTATCGTTTAATAAGTATAAGACTTCTAATTTGCAAATTTCATATAAACTATGATATAATAGACGTAACAAAGATTTTAATTAATCAATATGAAAAATAAAAATATTTTAATAGCTTTGTTGTTAATTTTAATAACGTTTACATTTTTTATTTTATGGTTAAAAAATATCGATAAGTCAATTACTGTAAAAAATAAAACAATAGTAACTGAAATTATTAATTCCCCTAATATAGCAATAGATTATGATAGTTTGCCCGATATTGATACAATTGACACTAATACTGGAAAAAATATTTTTCAAGGTGTGGCGTATGAAATACGGACAGATAAGACAACTAATAGTATTGATTTGGGTATTTCTAATACACGATCAAATATATCATATTATCTAACAGCCAAATTACAAGATATACAAATATTAAGTAACGATGGTATTTTGATAAATGCAGCGTGAGATGATCTACAGGAAGGATCAATTGCTAAAGTAATTGGTGGACAAGCAGATGCAACTGGCGGATGTTGTTCCTCTATTATAGAAAATTTTGAACAAGTTATATTACTGTCAAAACCTACATTAGGTATGGAGAAAACTTTTACTGGAACTTTTACTGGAGCTGCATCGGATGTCTACAGTTTTATTTTAGACAGTAATCAAGGTTTAAAAATTGACAAAGGTTTTGATAATGAACCTAATTTTATTAAGGTAACTCGACCACAAAAATATTATCTGAAATTGAAAAATATGACCGAAGCTTTATTGTTACCAAATAATTATTTTGGCCAAAATGTTCTTTATGCTGGAAAGTCAGCTATCTCAGGGATTGCTGTTTGTCCAACGGAAAATTACCCTTGTTTTATCAAATCTGACAAAATTAGTTTTTTAGCCTTAAAGAATACAAATCCTAATGATAAATTCAATGTCAAGGGAAAATTATCATATAAATTCGATGGCGATGAATCTAATATCTTATTAAAAATTCCAAAATCCGATGGATCTTTTTCCGATTCTGAATTTTTAGATATTAATTCTTCAACAAAAATATATTTATATGATAATAATTATAAACAAAATATTACCTTTGACGAATATAAAACAATGAAATTTCCAAACCTAGATAAACCAGCTGACAAATTAACAACAACGGTTGAAGCTAACGGAACTTTTGTTTGTCCCCCATTAACTGCTATTGCTAATGGATCTAAAAATTTTGTAAATTGTAACTATATATTAGATACATTAGTATTAAAAAATAATTAAAACACAATTGTTTTTAGTTTAAATTTTAATCTTTTTATAATACAAAATTTCAAAAGTGTTTAGTAACGGGAGATAAAAAATTCAAGGATTTCTGTTGTAAAATATAACTAAAGGTGATATACTATTTATATAACAAAAAGATTAAAATATTAATATGAAAAAAACTAATTGATTGGGATTTCTAGGATTTTTAGGTTTCTTAGGGTTTCTGGGTTTTCAAAAAGGAGTTAGCCCTTGAGTATTTTTTAATTTCTTTCACTTCTTCCATTTCTTAAGATTTTTATCTAAGAAAAACTAATAAAAATATTTAATATGGAAAATTCAAATAACGAAAAAGGCTGTTGCCAAGATTACAAGAAATGTCATTGTGGTAATAACAATTGTGCTTCCAATGCTATTTATGGCCTTGGCTTAATTGGCTCCTTAGTATATTTCTTACAAAATTCACATAATTTTGGTGCTATACTACTTGGTATTGGCAAAGCAATTATTTGACCAGCAATTTTAATATTCAAATTTTTGTCTTTATTAAAACTATAATTTTCAAGAATAGCTCTCTTTTGAAAACAACACCCTAACGAGTGTTGTTTTTAATATGCGAATTAAAACAATATACAAAAATCATCATTATCTATTGACTTTTTAACATTTGTATGATAGCATTGTATTATAATACAATGATAACATACAAACCATTGTATTATGATGACATAAATGCAATAAAATCATAAAATGAATCAAAAATTGCTGGATATAGTAAAAAGACAAAAGATTAGCCGAGACGATTTTTTAAGCAGACAATACGTACCCAGAACTCAACTTAAAGAAAAAGAAGAGCTTTTAAAGCCTAGTTTGATTAAAATAATAACAGGTCCTAGGCGTGCTGGCAAATCAATTTTTCTTTTCCTTTTACTGAAGGGAACAGACTTTATGTATGCCAATTTTGATGATGAAGAGTTATTAAGAAGCATAGACAGCAAAGAAGAATTTTTAGATGCCCTTCAGCTAGTTTATGGCCCCATAAAAACTATTTTATTAGATGAAATACAAAACCTAAGTAATTGAGATTTGTTCTTAAATAAATTACAAAGGTATGGCTATAATGTCTTTGTCACTGGTTCCAACTCTAATTTATTAAGCAGTGAGTTTGCCAGTTCTTTAACTGGTCGTTACAGAACTTTAGAAATATTACCATTTAGCTATGAAGAAAGTTTAAAAATTTTAAATATAGATCCAGATAATAATACTCAGCAAGTATTTACCGTTGAATCATTATTAAAACATGGAGGTTTCCCGGAAATATTAATTAATAAAACTGATCTAGAAACTTTCATGGATAATTTGATATTTTCCATAATTTATAAAGATATTACCAAAAGATATAAAATACGAGAGCCTAAAAAAATAGAATTATTAATAAACTATTTAATAGCTAATACCTGTAAGAATTTAAGTCATTCGAAGATTTCTTTTGCTACTCGCATAAAAAATTATCGTACTGTTGACAAATATTTAAATTTTGCAGAGAACAGTTATTTGTTTTTCTTTCTTTCCAGATTTAATACCAAACCTTCTTCTAGATTAGCTTCTAATAAAAAAACATATATTATAGACAATGGTTTTTTGTCTTACAGAAATTTATTTATTTCTCCTAATTCCAGCATTTATTTAGAAAATTTAGTTTTTACCGAATTGCTCAAAAAAGGTTTTAGTTCTAATGCCAATTTGTTTTATTATAAAACTAAGACTAATAAAGAAATAGATTTTGCCGTAAAAGGCAATCAAACTGGTATAATACAATTAATTCAGGTTTGTTTTGATATCAGTAGCGAACAAACTGAAAAAAGAGAAACCCAAGCGTTAGTAGAGGCTAGTAATGAATTAAATTGTAATGATTTGATAATAATTACCATGTATGACGAAAAAGAAAAGATGATAGGCGGTAAAAAAATAAAGTTTGTACCGTTCTGAAAATGAGCAACTAATCAATAAATACAAAAACACTATATTTTAAAATGGTGTTTTTGTATTGTAAAATAAAAGCAAAGGTGATATAATATCAATATAATTAAAAATTTAAATCTATTAACATGAAAAAACTTATTTATTGGTTACCACGTATTTTAGCAATATTTTTTATTCTTTTCATAAGCATATTCGCCTTTGATGTTTTTGGAAAGTCTCAATGATTTTTAGCTCTTCTAATTCATCTTATTCCTAGCTTTATTTTAATCATACTAACTATTATTGCTTGAAAACATACTCTTATCGGTGGTTTCCTGTTTTTATTAATGGGTTTATTGTCTATTGTTTCTTTTCAATCAGTTATAGTCATTCCTTCTCTTGTAATTGGTATAATTTTCTTACTAGAAAAATATTCATTAAAAAAATATTAAATTTAAATTATGGCAAACAAACTTAAAATTTTAAGCATTTGTGGTAGCCCTAGACAAGGCAATTCTGAGACCATTTTAAATTATTTAAAACAATATTTAAAAGAATTTAAAATTGATAATGAAATCGTTTTATTAAGAAAATTAAATATTAACCAATGTCATGGTTGTGTTGAATATTGTAATCATAAACATAATTGTTGTCAAAAAGACGATGCTATAAAACTATTAAAAAAAATGGAGCAAGCTGATGGTTATATTTTTATTTCTCCTAACTATTTTAAAATGCCTTCTGGCTTATTTAAAACTTTCATTGATCGCACTAGTATTTTCTTTACAAATCAAACTGACTTTAGCAAAAAACGTGCTTTAGTTTTTGCTGTTGGGGCTGATAAAGTTTCTGAAATCAACAAATGTTTAAAAAACATGACTGATAATTTCTGTAAAACTTTAGGAATTAAAGTTGTTGCTAGCAAAAGCTATCATAGTAATAGTGAATTAAAGGGGAATTTAAATGATATTTTTATTAATTCTAGCAACAAGAATATTAAAACCGAACTTCAAACAATGGCTAAAGAATTAATTAATGCTTTTAAATAACCAAATATATATGAAAAAAATTCTTATAGATGTCGGCTCATCAACCGTCAAAGTATATGAATTTTTTAATGAACAGTTAACCTTAATATTTCAACAGAGTATTCTTTTTAAAAACGATTTTGATTCAGAAAAAGGAATTTCTCAGCAATCAAAACAAGAACTTTTTGAAGTATTAAAAACTATCAAATTAAAAAATCCCGAAATTTCAATTGAAATTTATGCTACCGAAATTTTTAGAAAACTATCTCCAATAATTCAACAAGAATTTATCAAAGAAGTTTTGCAAACAACTGGTTTGCATTTTAATATTATTAGCCAAGAGCAAGAGAGTCGTTTTTTAACCAAAGCGTTGATTGATAAATGCACTTTAAATGATCCAATTTTGATTATTAATATTGGTGGTGGCTCGACCGAGTTGATTATTATACAAAACAAACAAGTTTTAGAAAAACATAATATCAATTTTGGAGTTGGTACCATTATTACTCAATTTCCTAATATCAATGATTCTTTTTCAACGGTTCCAGTTGCAACAGTTATTAATTATATCAAAGAATTATTACCAAGCCTCGAGAATAATCCCAAAATAGCTTTCTATACTGGTGGGGAATTAAACTATATGACTTTAGCCAAATATCCCTTAAAACCAAATAGTTTGTTCAATGATAACGATCATCCTTCAGTTATTACCTTAGAAGACTTTCAAATAAAAAATCAAGAAATTTTTGAAAAAATTACTTTTAAAGAATTAGAAGATCTAATGCCTCAAAATCCAAAATGAATGTATGGTGCCAGGACTTGCTGTGCTATTGCCCAGGCTATTTGTGAAAAATATATGGTACTTACTCTCATTCCTTCAAATTCTAACATTATCAATGGGGTCGTAAGAGAATAAAAGCTATCTTGAAAATACCTTTGTTATATGCTAGTATTCTGATAGACATTTCTGAGAAAGGAGGAAAGATGAATAAAAAGGTATATAAATACGCAATCTTTGTTTCTTTAGCAATCATTGCGTTTTTAATCTTCATCTTAATAAAATATTGCGGATGAAGATTAAAACACCCCTGGTATTGTATATTGTATATCAGGGGTTTTTATTTGTTTTTAATTTTTAAGTATGATATATTAAAGATATATAATTAAAATATTAACTATGATTTTTAATGATTATTACAATCAATTAAATACAGAACAAAAATTAGCCGTTAATAGTATTGAGGGCCCAGTGATGGTAGTTGCTGGTCCTGGTACTGGCAAAACTCAAATTCTAACCCTTCGTATCGCTAATATTCTTAATAAAACTGATATTGAAGCTGAAAATATTTTAGCTCTTACTTTTACTGATTCAGGTGCCATGTCTATGAAAAGAAGATTAATTAGTATTATCGGTAACGATGCTTACAGAGTCAATATCAGTACTTTTCATAGCTTTTGTAATGATATTATCCAGCAATACCCAGAATATTTTTCTAATATCGCTGGCTTTACCAATATTGATGAAATAAAACAAACGCAAATTCTAAGAAAAGTTTTAGATAGTATGAAATTAACTTATCTTTCGACTTTTAATAATCAGTATTTCTATATCAAAGAAATAAAACATGCTATTGAAGAATTAAAAAAGGAAAGTGTTGATTTTAAAGAATTGAGAACTAAGGCTGAGCAAGCTAAACTCGATTTCTTAAATAATACTGATAACTATAATTCTAAAACCGATAAAGTCAAAACTGCTCAATTGCCAATTCTAAAAACTATAGAAAAGAATATTGAATTAAGTTTTGTTTATGAAGCTTATCAACAAGAGCTTAAACAAAATCTCTTCTATGATTATTCTGATATGATCATTGAAGTTTTAAATACTTTAAAGTCAAACGAAGAATTACTTTTGATTTTGCAAGAACAATATCAATACATTTTAGTTGACGAATATCAAGATACCAATACCAGCCAAAACAAAGTTTTGGAATTGCTTTGTAATTTTCATAAAAATCCTAATATTTTTATAGTCGGTGATCCCAAACAAGCTATCTACAGGTTTCAAGGAGCTAGTATTCAAAACTTTGAATTTTTTAAACAACTTTATCCTAAAGCTGTTTTAATTGACTTAATTAATAACTACCGTTCTTCTCAATTAATTCTTGATTCAGCTTTTTCTTTAATTCAAAAAGACAAAAAGCTTCAAAGCAATACTAATTATGAAGATAAAAAAATTCAAGTTTTTTCTCTTTCTAATCCTGAAAAAGAAGCCTACTTTGTTGTTAAAAAAATCCAAGAATTATTGAAAAATGGTATTGCTAGTAACGATATCGCTGTTTTATATCGTAACCATCGTGATGCTGATAATACTATAGAATTATTAGACAAGTTCAATATTCCTTTTAGTGTTAGAAAAAAAATTAATATTTTCAACGACGTTGATATTCAAAAACTACTTTTGATTTTAAACACTGTCTACAACTATGGTAATGATGAATACTTGTTCAAATGTTTGCATATTGATTTTTTAGGAATTGATCCACTCGATGTCTACAAAATCATTAATTATTGTAATCAAAACCATGTTAATGGTTATGAGTTTTTGAATTCTAAGTCTAATTTAGAATTAACTTCTAGTAAGCAAATCGAAGATTTTAATATTAAACTTAAACAATGAAGTATTGCTGCTAACAATGATCTTTTCATCAATCTTTTCGAAACCATCATTAAAGATGTCTCTTTTTATGAATATATTCAAAAGTGCGACAACATTGTTGACAAAATTGATAAAATTGATGGCCTGTTTGACCAAATTAAAAAACTAGCTCAGATTGACAAAACTTTCTTTCTAGCTGACTTCATAAAATATCTTAATATTGTCTTTGAAAGCGGTATTGATGTCAATCGTGATTCTCTTTTGGGGGATCTATCGGGCGTAAAACTTATGACTGCTCATAGTGCCAAAGGTTTAGAATTTGAATATGTTTTTATCATTGGCGCTACTAGCAACAACTGAGAGGGGAAAAGAACTATTAATAAATTAAAATTAATTTCTGAGGTTTACAATCTCAAAGACGAAATTACTGATGACAGCGAAGAGCGCAATCTCTTCTTTGTTTGTCTTACTCGTGCCAAAAAACAATTGTTTGTTACTTTTTACGAAACCCAAGCTGATGGTAAAAGTGTTGTTGAAAGTGCTTTTATCAATGAAATCAAAATTGAGTACAAAGATTTTGAAAAACTTAATCTAGAAGGAGATTTTAAAAAAGAACATCTTCATTTTATTACTTCCAAAACTAAAGAAGCTAGTATCAAAGACAAAGAATTAATAAAAACAATTTTTACAAAAAATGGTTTGTCAGTCACTGCTTTTAATAATTATCTAGAATGTCCTTGAAAATATTTCTATCGTAATCTTTTTCGTTTACCCGAAGTTATGAATAAGTCTTTAATTAAAGGTAATGCTATTCATTCAGCTTTAAAAGATTTTTTCAATTCATATAAAGCCGAAGGTCGTCCTTCTAAAGAATTCTTGCAATTACGATTTGAATTTTATTTAAATACTTATCCTTTAAGCCTTAAAGATTATGAACAACTTCTTTCTGAAGGGAAAACAATTCTTGCTTCCTACTATGATGCTTATCCAGAATTTCATGAAAATGTTTTAACTGAATTTTCAATTTCTGGTATTAGTCTTGACGACAATATCTGCTTAACTGGCAAACTAGACAAAGTTGAAATTCTTAATAACAATCATGTTAATGTTGTTGATTATAAAACTGGCAAACCTAAAAGCGAAAATGAAATTTTGGGCCTTACCCAGTCTAGTGATGAGAATTACTATAATCAATTAAAATTCTATGGCTTACTATTAAAATATTACCAAAATGGTAAATATATTATGGACAAAGGTATTATTGATTTTATTGAACCTAGCGAGAGTGGTAAGCCAGTTAGACGTTCTTTTATCATTTCTGAAGACGAGATCAAAGCTTTAGAAATTAAAGTTAAAGAAGTAGGGAATGAAATTTTAAATCTTTCTTTTTGGGATAAGTATTGTGATGATCCTAAATGTGAATTTTGCAAATTAAGAAAAATGATGAATTAAAATATTATTGAAGAGAAAAATCGGAAATTCCAATTTTAGGTTAAAGCTCTATTCGAAAAAGAAATTTGAACTATTAGAAATTTCCTAATAGTTGCAAAATAACTTAATAAATACTTAAAAGTTATTGTTATGACAAAAAATGAAATTTTTAATTTTAAATGCTATATTTTTGATTTTGATGGTACTATCGCTGATTCCCAAAAACTTCATGCTTTTGTGGAAAGCCGTTTAATGAAAACTTTTTTTAATATTGCTATTGATCCTGATGGCATTACTAGTAAGTATGCTGGTATTAGTACTCGTAAGGTTTTTAAACAGATTCTTTCTGAAAACAATATCTCGGTATCAGACGAAGAAATAAACAATTTAAACAATTCTAAATGAAATATTTTAAATTCTTTATCTCCAACTAAGAATTTAAACAATAATTTTTGCTTTAAAGTTGATTTAATTCCTGGAATTGATAAATTTTTGAAAAACTTAGTTAATCATAACAAACTTTTAAGTATTGGTACAGCTTCTCAAAAGATTTATGTTTCTAACGTTATTGAATACTTTGATTTTGACAAATATTTTTCTAAAGAAAATATTGTATCTGCCGATGATGTTTTAAATGGCAAACCGGCTCCGGATATATTTTTGGAATGTGCTAGAAGGCTAGGGGTAGATCCTAAGGATTGTATTGTCTTTGGCGATGGTTCTTCGGATAATCAGTCAGCTATCGCTGCTAATATGCAATTCGTTGGAGTTGTTAATACCGACTTAATCCCAACTTCAGACTATTTTATTAAGGATTTTACAGAATTGCTTTTTTAACTCTTAGTACTGTTTATTTTTTAATATTGTGATATAATATATTTAATAATAAAACCAATTTTATTTTTTGTTATTATGCCTAATTGTAAAAAAATTTGTGTTTTTATCGACGCATCTAATGTTTGAGAGGTTCAAAAGACTAAAGGAAGATTTTTTGACTATGAAAAATTGCAAAAATTTCTTATAAAAAACTTTAGTGCCTTAGAATTAAAGGTTTTTTATTATACTGCTTATCCTAAAGAAGGAACTAGAAAATATAATTTAGACGGAAAACATAAGTTTTATACATTTCTTAACAAAGGGTTAGGATTTATTGTTCGTAAAAAAGAATTAAAAAGAATACACGTAGTCACTGGTGATGGACAGTCAATTGAATAAAAAGGTAATATGGACGTAGAGATAACGATAGATGCTATGTATTATAGTTCACAATATGACGAAGCAATATTTTTCTCTGGTGACTCTGATTTCATGGCTCTGGTAACTCATTTAAGGTTGCAAGGTAAAAAAGTATATATTTTTTCGTCAAAAAACAATGTCTCGGAGGAACTAAGGACCGGCGCAGATGGATATTACAATATTTTAGATAATAATATTGGAAATATATGGGGTAGAGAGCTTAAACACAGGCCAAATAAATATTAACTAAAAAGTCACCCTTCGTTAGAAAGGTGGCCCTAGGATGTAATACCCTCCCACTTATACAAGTGGAAGACAATAGAAGTATACAAAATTTTATATAAAAAGTCAATAGGCCATCCTATAAATTAATCAAAATATTAAACTAATCATTATGCGTAAAAAAATCATTTTTGTTATAGTTCTTTGTATTTTTTTATTTCTTATTTTCTATTATCTCAAACCTTTTAAAAACAATACTATTGATTCTACTACCACAACAACTGCATTAGTAGTTGGAGGTGATGAGGATAGTCATGGTTGCTTAGTTGGTGCTGGCTATAGCTGATGCCCTAGTGCTAAAGCGTGCCAACGCTTATGAGAAGACACTTGTTCTCCTGATTTTATCAAAACCGTTCATTTTGTAGAAACTAAAGATGAAAAAGTAATTTTCTATGAAGAACCTGGCAAACCAGCTATTACTAGTAGATATATTTTTCATGGCAAATGCAAAGTCAATAATACTTATTGTAGTGAATTAGAAATTAAAAGTGGTACTAAAGCCGATATCAAGGGTATCACCCTTGATAATGAGATTTTAATAACTGATATTAAATTCTAATTATGGGAAGACATAAAAAACCAAAACATCCAAATGGAATTTGATGAATTGTTTTTATTGTTTTTTGTGTATTTTGCTATTTAGTCTATAAAGAATATAGTAATAAATATTTCAAAACTACCACAACCACTAAGGCTGTAGCTAGTTCTACTAAACCTAATTCAATAACTTATTCTGCTAAAGTTACTAAAGACGAACAAGATAAATATATAATTAATATATCTTATCCTTATTTTAAAATTAATTTTGTTGATAATAATATTGGGAATTTTATTGATTCTTCAGTTTCTAATTTCAAAAATGATATTAAGGATTATGAAGTCTTTAATGATAATAAGAATAGCTTAGATATCTTTTTTGAACCATATTTAATTTCTGCTAATACTATTAGTTTAAAGTTTGTAACTAGTACCTATACTGGTGGAGCTCATGGTAATCAAATAATTACTACTAAGAATTTTGATTTAACTTCTAATAGGGAAGTGGAACTAAAAGACTTATTCAAAAAAGATGGTTATTTAAATATTTTATCTCAAAAAGCTATTGCTAAGTTTACGAATGACAAAACCAGTGATTCAGCTTGATTAGCCGAAGGTGCTGGTTCTAAATATACCAATTTTAAAGATTTTACTTATTCTACTAATAACAAATCCTTTGTTTTTCATTTTGACCCCTATCAAATAGCTCCTTATTCTTCTGGCATACTAACTTTTGAGATTTTAAAAACAGAATTAAAAGACTATTTAAAATAGCCGTTGATTTTTTTGAAATTTTAACATATAATATATCTATAAATCTAAAATATTTCTTAATGAATTCTAAATTAAAACAAAGTTTTACATTAGTAGAATTAATGATAGTAATAGCAATCTTAGCAATATTATC
>CAZUBO010000004.1:0-68138 GCA_964618955.1 uncultured Candidatus Saccharibacteria bacterium
AAGTCTTACATCAACCTTTGAGATTGGTAGTCCTAACCGAACCTTTAATACTCCATTACAACGTGATAAGAATCTTATTGCCTTTTGAAAATTTGATGAAGCAACAGGCTCTGCTCTTGACTACTCTGGTAATGGACTTACTGGAACTCTTTCTGGACCTGAAAGACAAACTACTATTGGTACTAACAAAGCTATGTACTATGATGCGTCCGGAACTGACTATATCTCAACACCGAGTTTTGCCATACCTAATACAGGGATACTTACGATAGAGGTGTGAATGAAGAGCAAGTTACAAACCGGAATACGTCAAACAATATTAGCTGATGCTAATTATAACTCAACCGTTAGTTTTATTTGAATAGCTAGAGAGATTTCTGCTGACCATCTTCGTTATTATTATAGTGATGGAGCAGCAGCACAGGCTTTTAACTTTGTTAATTTTTTTCAAAGTCTAGATAACCAATGAATCCATACGATAGTAATTTGTGATTATAATAATAAAACATTAAAAGCATATAGAAATGGGGTTCAATATAGTACAACACAAAGTCTTACAGGTTCTCCCGTATTTCCTACAACTAATAGGGCAAAGTATATTGGCTCGTATGATGCAAGTCAAAATAGACTTACCGATGGCTCCCTTGATGAAGTAAGAATATATAATAGAGGGTTGAGTGCGGAGGAGATTGCTCAGCATTATAATTCAACAAAAGGGGAGTTTGGATTATAGTTATTGACAAACAACAAATCTATGCTAATATATAGACAGTTAAGAATTGATGACTTAGTAGCAATACCAGGGAATTAATGCTTAACTACTGAAAGAAACAATTTGAGCAATCAGGTTGTTTTTTTCTTTATTTCAATTTTTGAGATTTTAATCTCATTCTCTGGACAATGATAAAAAAATATGATATAATAGGTTAATTTCAATTAAATTTTTATCATGAAAATTGAGAAAAAAGACAAAAAAGATACTATAAACTTCTATGGTGTCAAAGCCAATAATTTAAAGAATATCAATATCAAAATTCCTAAAAACAAATTAGTTGTTTTTTGTGGAGTTTCTGGTTCTGGAAAAACTTCTTTAGCTTTTGATACTATCTATGCTGAAGCTGAAAGAAGATATGTTGAATCATTATCATCCTACGCCCGTCAATTCTTAGGAGTCAAAGACAAACCAAATATTGATAAGGCTGAGAATTTATCTCCCGCCATTTCAATTGATCAACGATCGTTAATGCGCAATCCTCGTTCTACTGTTGGCACTATTACTGAAATCTATGATTATCTAAGAATTTTATATAGTAATATTGGCGAACCAATATGTCCTAATTGCCATAAAAAAATTCAAAGTCAAACTAATGCTCAAATTGTAAATCATATTTTGGAGTTACCATCCAAAACTGAGTTTTTAATTCTCGCTCCAATTTTTCAAGATAAGAAAGGCGAACACAAAAGTATGATTGAAGAGATATATAAACTTGGATTTCCTCGAGGGAGATTTGATAATCAAATTTGAAAATTAGATGAATTACTTTTAAAAGATATTGATAAGAATAAAAAACATACTTTAGAGATTGTTATTGATAATTTATCAATTGCTAAAGATATTGAAAAGAATCGAGTCTCAAGTTCTTGTGAACTAGCTTTGAAAATGGGTAAGGGTATTATGATTGTTAGCATTCAAAAAGGAGATTTAAAATCATTAAAAGCTGATTTAAAATATACCTTTTCCAATCAAAATGAATCTGACATTGTCTTTTCAGAACATTTCGCTTGTAATACTTGCGGTTTTAATATGCCTAAGATTGAACCTCGTTTGTTTTCTTTTAACAATCCAATCGGAGCTTGTAAAAAATGCACTGGTATTGGGAATTTAATTTCAGTTGATCCAGAATTAATAATCTCTAATAAAGATTTGACTTTAAACGAAGGTGCTATTCATGCTTGAGCTACTGCTTCCCATCGTGTTGGTCGTCAGGGGTATTACTGATGACTACTCGCTGGTTTAGCTGAGAAATATAACTTTTCTTTAGATGTTAAGGTCAAAGATTTACCTCCTGATATTATGAATATTATCTTTTATGGTGATAAAGATAATGGTGGTGAATTTGAAGGTGTTGTTAATAACTTAGAACGTCGTTGAAAAGAGACTGATTCGGATTGAACCAAAAAAGAAATTGAAAAATATATGCATAATATTGTTTGTCCCGAATGTAATGGTCTTCGCTTAAGTAAGCAAGCTCTAAGCGTTTTAATTAATTCCAAGAATATTTCAGATATCAATTCTATGACTATTGATAATTCAATTAAATTCTTTGATGATTTAAAATCAAATTTAACGGGTAATAAGAAAGATATTGCTAGTCCTTTAATTAAAGAGATTTTACTTCGTTTGAATTTTCTTAAAGATGTTAGTTTGAATTATTTAACTTTAGCTCGTGAATCTACTACTTTATCGGGTGGTGAAGCTCAACGTATTCGTTTGGCTACTCAGATTAGTTCTGGCTTATCGAATATTATCTATGTTTTAGACGAACCTTCTATTGGTCTTCATCCTCGTGATCAAGAACGTTTAATTTCGAATTTAAAGAAACTTCGTGATTTAGATAATACTGTTATCGTTGTTGAACATGATGAGCAAACTATCATGGCGGCTGACTGAGTTATTGAGATTGGCCCTAAAGCTGGTAAGTTTGGTGGAGAGATTGTTTTTCAGGGTTCTCCTAGGGAATTACTAAAATCAAAATCATTGACTGGTCAGTACTTAAGTCAAAAATTAAAAGTTGAATTATCAAAAGACAAAAAACGTTTAGACAATCAATCTAGTATTGTTTTAGAGGGTTGTCAAAAACATAATTTAAAAAATATTAATGTTAGTTTTCCTTTAGGGAAGTTGATTGGTATTACTGGTGTTTCCGGTTCTGGTAAATCAACTTTAATTATGGATGTTTTGTATCCCGCTATTACAAAATATTTTAAGATTCATTCTGATAATGATTCAACCTATTCCAAAATCAAAGGTGTTCAATACATTGATCGTTGTATATTAGTCGATCAAGAACCTATCGGTCGTACTCCTCGTTCCAATCCCGTTACCTACATCGGTGTTTTTAACTATATTCGCGATTTGTTTTCCAAAACCGAATTAAGCAAAATGCGAGGCTATGATGCTGGACGTTTTAGTTTTAATGTTAAAGGCGGTAGATGTGAAGCTTGCCAGGGCGATGGGTATAAAAAAATCGAAATGTATTTTCTTCCTGACGTGTATACTGTTTGTGATGAATGTAATGGTACTCGTTTTAATGATGAGACTTTAGAAGCAACATTCAAAGATAAAAACATCGCTGATGTTTTGGAAATGAGTGTTGAAGAAGCTTTAAAATTCTTCAAAGATATCCCCATAATTAAAAACAAACTACAGTTGTTAAGTGATGTTGGATTATCATATATGAAGTTAGGCCAATCTTCAACTACTTTATCCGGTGGTGAAGCTCAGAGAGTTAAGCTTGCTGAAGAATTATCCAAACGCGATACTGGTAAGACTTTATATATCTTAGACGAGCCAACTACTGGTCTTCATTTTGATGACATCAAAAAATTATTAAATATTCTAAACCTCTTAGTTGAAAAAGGGAATACGGTTATCGTAATTGAGCATGAATTAGATGTTATTAAGAATTGTGATTATCTAATTGATTTAGGGCCCGAAGGTGGTGATAAAGGTGGAGAAGTTTTGGCTTCGGGCACTGTCAAAGATATCAAAAATACTAAAAAAAGCTATACTGGGAAGTTCTTGAAATAGAACTTTACATATTAATAAAAAATGATAAAATTTGATCAGAATGAAAGGCGGCATATATGTTAAATCAAGCTATATTATCCTTGCTTTTTACATTCCCCAACCTTTATATACTATTTTCAAGAATTATTCAAATATTTTAAAAAACCAATATTTTTAGCTTTTGACATTTTTTCTAATTTTTGTTAGTATATTAATATAACTAAAACTTTAAAAATATACCATGTCAATAAATCCGATACAAATTAATCAAATTCCAAGTAAAATTGAGATTCAAAAAACTCCAGAAGAAAAATTAGAAACATCTCGGTTTAATCTTCTGTTGAAAATTAAAGATTCACTTAATAACGATACGTCCGATCAAAGTACTTTTTCCGTTGAAAAAGTTGATCATAAGTCCAATCTATACTCTCTAGTTTTTAAAAACAGCAAAAATACTGACGAAGATCCAAATACTTATTCTGGCTATTTTAAAAAGATATTTCTTTTAATGCAAAATATGCGAAAACAATTATCCCTTCGATCGTTTAATATTTTTGATGAAATAGAGAAAATCAATATGCCAGATATTAAAAATTCAAAAGCAATAAATCCTTTTGAGCTTATACAAAAAATGAGTGGTCTTTTCCCTGATATATTAATCAAATCTATCTACAAGCCAGGTGAAGATATTCAAACCTATAAGGTCATATTAGACAAAGATAAATACGAAAATAAAGCAAAGAGTGATGTTATAGATATAGAAAACGAAAAAGAATATTCTGCAGAAAAATTATATAGTTTATTAGAAAAAATCGATATTTTGTTTTCCTAATTAAACTATTTAATAAATATTAAGTAATTATTATTTTACTATAATTGTTTGTTAGAAAAGGAAAAAGAGAAGATTTTCCTCTCTTTTGTTATATTTTAACTATCAAGTTATACACTTGCTTTTTTCTTTGCTTTTTGTTAATATTTATATAACTAAATACTTAAATTTATCCCTATGAACGATGATAACAATCTTGTCAACTTAAAAGAAAATCTTAAAACTTGTCTTGATTTTTTTGCTGAGAAATTAGCCTCTATCAGATCTAATAGAGTAACGACTTCACTTGTTGAAGGCTTGATGGTAGAATGCTATGGCTCCTTTGCGCCATTAAAAACCATGGCCAATTTAGTAGTTCAATTACCAAATATCATAATCATTGAACCATGAGATCCTAGTATTTTAAATAATATTATTAAGGCTATTGAATCTTCAAATCTCGGAGTCAATCCTCAAAAAGATGTAAAGTTCTTAAGAGTTGTTTTTCCTTCATTAACTCAAGATCGTCGAGATCAGCTAATTAAATTAGCTAATTCCGAAAAAGAGAATTGTAGGGTTGAGATCAAAAAACATCGTGAGACTTTTATGAAGAAAATTCAATCCGAATTTAATGTTAAATCCTTATCGGAAGATACTAAAAATTATTTAGAAAAAGAAGGTCAAAAAGAGATTGACAAGGCTAACGAAAATGCTCAAACTCTTTGCGACAAAAAGATTGCTGAGTTGAAAGAATTTTAAAAACTTTTAAATTTATCTTATGCTATATTTTTTAATCATCTTGACTGTTTTAGTTTTAGTTCATGAATTAGGACATTTCATTGTCAGTATATTTTTCAAAGTTAAAGTTGAAGAATTTGGTATTGGTTTTCCACCAGCTTTTTTTAAGAAAAAAGGTAAGTTAACTACTTATTCTTTGAACTTATTACCTTTAGGTGGTTTTGTAAAGCTCTATGGTGAAGATGGTTCTAATCAAGGTGATCCTAATAGCTTTGCTTCTAAGAAATTATGACAAAAGATAATTATTCTTTTAGCCGGTGTTTTCAACAACCTTCTTTTAGGATATGTTATTTTATCAATTTTGCTATTAATTGGTTTACCTTTGATTGGTAATTTTGATGAAATCTATGCTTATCTTGATAAAAATGCTGTAATTAAAAAAGAAGAAATTAGTATTACATATATCAGCAAAGATTCTCCAGCCATTTCTGCTGGTTTAAAAATTAATGATAAGATTATTGATTATGGTACTAGTGTTGGTGATTTGAACAAAGTCAACAAATTAAGTAATTTTGAATACTTTGTTCAAAACAATAAAGGTAGAGAAGTCTATTTAAAAGTTGAAAATAAAGGCAAAGAAGAAGTTGTTAATGTTATGCCACGTTCAACTTATGCTAAAGGTGATGGTCCTATTGGCATTGCTTTGTCTCCCGCAGTATACTATACATTTCCTTTTGGCCAGAACTTTGTTCAAGCCTTTAAGATGATTCAAAAGACTTACCAAATGTTCTTTAATACTATTGGTGGTGTCTTTGGTTCAATCTTCAATCTCAAAGCTAAGAATCATGATGTTGCGGGCCCCGTAGGCATTGCAGTAGTGACTTCTAATGTTGCTAAGATGGGTATGGCTTACTTAGTAGCCTTTACTGCTTCATTCTCAATCAATTTAGCCATTGTAAATATGTTACCAATTCCTGGATTAGATGGTGGTAGAATTCTAATGCTTTTAATCGAAAAGATTTCTAAGAAGAAATTCAGTCAGAAGTTTGAGAATTGATCAATTGGTATTGGTTTGGCTTTCTTGATTGTTATTGTTATTTTTGTTACTATTAAAGATGTTCTTTACTATTTTATTTATTAATTAAAATTTAACTTTTATCTATGAAAAATATTTTTGAAAATCTGTTCAAGATGAATTCATTATCCCAAGAAGTTGGATTAGACTTAGGCACTAGTAAGATATCGGTCTACCTAAAGAATAAGGGTATTATGTTAAATGAGCCTTCAGTTGTTGCTGTTAATAATAAGACTGATCAGATTGTTGCAATTGGTCATGAAGCTTCTGCTATGATTGGCAAAACTCCTCAGCATATTACAGTTACTAAACCTTTAGTTAATGGCGTAATTTCTGACTTTGAAGTTGCTGAAAAAATGATAAGCTATTTATTACAAAGAATTAGAGAAGGTAATAAGGGTGGTAAGTTTTGATTTGTAAAACGTGCTATCGTTGGTGTGCCTTCTAATTGTACTGAAGTCGAGAAAAAAGCTGTTGAAGACGTCTTTCACAATGCTGGTGCTAAAGAAGTATATTTGATTGAAAAGTCTTTAGCTATTGCTATTGGTTCCGGCTTGCTATTAAAAGAACCTAAAGGACATTTAATTGTTGATATTGGTGGTGGTATTACGGAAGTTGCTATCATCTCTTTAGGTGGTGTTGTTGTGTCACAAAATATTCGTATTGCTGGTGATAAATTAAATGAAGATATTGTTCGTTACATCAAAGATAATTTTAAATTAGCAATTGGTGATCAAACTGCTGAAAAAATTAAAATTACTATTGGTTCTGCCGTTCCAACTCATGCTACTACTGATAACTTTTTGATTATTCAAGGTCGCGATCTTACTAAAGGTCTTCCAAAAGAAATTAAAATTACCGATAAAGAAATTAGAGAAGCTTTATCAGAATCTCTAGAGACAATTGTTCAAACAATTAAAAATACTATTGAGACAGCTCCGCCAGAATTAATTCCTGATATTATGAATCATGGTATTTTACTCACTGGTGGTACTAGTCTATTAAAAGGTATGGATAAATTAATTGAATCCTCAACTGGTTTAGAAGTTAATATTGCTGACGATCCTATCAATACCGTTGTTAGAGGTGAAGGAATTATCCTTGAGAATTTTGAAGGTATGAAAGCATATCTTTTATCAACTATCACTAATAATTAATTTTAAACTAAAAGCAAAATGATAAATTACATTCCTAAACAAAAAAAGACTAAAAAATTAAACGGTTTGTTTTTAATTTTTGTCTTGTTAACTTGGTCACTCTTTGTTGTGTTTTTCAATAACAGTTTAAAGCTTGTTACTACTGAAGTTTTAGCTGTTACTCAGCCAGTTCAAGAGAAGACCGGGAATGTTATGAACTACTTAGGTGATTTATTTAATTTTGCCAACATTCGCAATGACTATTATCGCTTGAAAGAAAAAGAAAAAGATTTTGATCAAAATGCTGGCACTTTAAGTGCTTTAAAGTATGAGAATGAAGGTTTACATAAGTTATTGAATTCTGATTCTAATAAATACAATATTATTTCTGCCAAAGTTTTGGTAGGTGATATCAACGGTACTGATGGTATTTTTATCATCAATCGTGGCTCTAATGATGACTTAAAAGTTGGTATGAATGTTATTCTGCCCGAGAATATTTTAGTTGGTAAGATTATTGAAGTTTTTAAGAATTATTCCAAAGTAGAATCTCTTCATAGCAATTCTACCAATCTTAGTGTTTTAAGCGTGGCTAAGAATTTTTTAGCCTTGCTTAAAAAAGATCAAAATGGTTCTTTAACTTTGAAATTCTATTCCGATGAAAGCGTTTTTAATACTAATGATATTTTTGTAACTTCAAGTGAAAACAAAGATTTCATTTCTGGACTATTAGTAGGGAAGATTCGTTCAATCAAAAATACATCATTAACTAACCAAAAGAATATTTTAATTGAAACCTTTTTTGAACCTTCAAAGTTACGTAACGTCTTTGTCATCACTAACTATCCTTAATTTAAATATATGAAACTTCATCCTTTTTTTACTTTTTTGTTTGTTATTCTTTGCTCAATAATTTTTATACCTAATTTAAATATTTTTTTAAGACCTAATTTAATTTTGATTTTTGTTTTGATTTTTGCCTTTAAATTAGGTTTTTTAAATACCATTTGATTTTGAATTATTGGGGGAATTGTTTTAGATAGTTTTTCTTCAAATAACTTTCCTATCAATTCTTTAATTTTTGTTGGGTTGTTTTCTTTGTCTTTTGTTTTTTTGAAGATCTTTGATTTTGAAACCAAGATGTCAAAGATTGTTATTGCTTTTCTTTCAATCTTTTTGTATTATCTTGTTTGATTTTTTGTTTTCAAAATCGAAACTAAAATATTTAATACGAATTTAATTTGGTATTGTTTAGAGACTTTGATTCTGTTTTTATTGGTTTTCAATCTTAATTTTAAAATAAAACAAAATGAAAAAATCTTTTAAAAATTCTAAAATATCTTTTGAAGAGATCTTGGTTGATCGTCATGCTAAAAGCTTTAGTGATGATTTTCAACGTTTAGAAGATCCTTTATCTGAATTAGCCATTTTAAAGTTTTTTGGTTTTGTTTTGCTATGTATGTTAATTCTCTTTATTCGTATCTTTTATCTTAACATTGTACAAGGTAATACCAATTACATGATATCCGAAAACAATCGTATGCGATATGTATTAATCAAGGCTCCTCGCGGTGTTATCTACGATCGCTATCATAATGCGATTGTTTCTAACAAAACTTCATTGTCTTTGATTTTGTTACCTCGAGATTTTCTAGATCAAAAGACTAAGTTTTCGAATGATAAAATAGCTCTTATCAGTAATATCTTTGGACTAGAAAAAGATGAATTAGAAAAGATTTTAAACAAGATTGATCAGAGTTCTTACGAGCCAATCTTGTTAAAGACCAATGTTACTAGTGATATGGCTAGATTGTTTGAATCTGACATCGCTATTACATCTAACCTCGGTTTGTACATCATTGAAGACTACATGCGGTCGTATTGCGATTCTAATGCCTTTACTCACGTTACTGGGTACATTGGCCGTATGAATGATGAAGACATCAAGAATAACCCTTCTTACCCTATCGCTGACTTAATTGGCAAGTATGGCATTGAAACTCAATATGAAAAGTTTCTTCATGGATTATCAGGTAAGAAGATGATGGAAGTAGATGCTAGTTCCAAATTAAATCCTGAATTAGGTATTATCAATCCTGTTCCAGGCAATCGTTTGATTACTACAATTGACAAAGAACTTCAACAATTTTTGTATGATACTATGTTAAAGTCGGTTAACAAATTAGGATTGAATAAAGCTACCGCCATCATGACCAATCCTAAGACTGGTGAAGTTTTAGCTATGGTTAGTATTCCAAGTATTGATGCTGAAGCTTTTTCTTCCGGTGCTCCTAAGAGCATAATCAATTCTACCCTAACTAATAAATACAATCCTTTTATCAATCGTGCTATCTCCGGTTTGTATTCTCCCGGTTCCACTATTAAACCTTTAGTAGCTTTAGCCGCTTTAATGGAAAATACCATTAATCCCGAAGACAATATCAAAGATCAAGATGCGGTTGTCATTCCTAATAAATACAATCCTAGTAAACCTTCAATTTTTAAAGACTGAAAGAATCATGGCTGAGTAAATATGCATACTGCTATTGCCTATTCTTGTAATGTATATTTCTATGCTTTGGGTGGCGGGTATAAAGACATTCCTGGTTTAGGAATTACTCGATTAAAAAAATATTGAACTTTGTTTCATTTAGGAACTCATCTAGGTATTGATTTAGATAATGAAAAAGATGGTAATCTTCCTGATCCTGAATACAAAAAAAGAGTTAATCCCAATAATCCTTTATGACTTTTAGGAGATACATATAACGTATCTATCGGTCAGGGTGATTTGCTTTTGACTCCGCTTCAGATCGCTTACTATATCGGATCAATCGCCAACAATGGCAAAATCATGCGACCATATGTTGTATCAAAAATTATTGATGCGAACAATCAAGTTGTTTTTGAACAAAAATCAAAAGTAATTAAGAATGTAAATATTCCAACTGAATATATGGATATCGTTAGAGATGGTATGCGTAAAGTTATCACTTTAGGTTCTGGTCAATTAATGAAAACCATTCCTTTTGAAGTTGCTGGTAAAACTGGGTCAGCCCAAATACAAGGGAACACCAAAACTAATGCTATCTTTGCTGGCTTTGCTCCCTACAAAGATCCCGAGATTTTAATTTTGGTTTTGCTTGAAGAACCACCTGAAGGATCTGTGGTTACCATTCCCTTAGTAGACGAAGTTCTTCGTTTTTACTATAACAATCGTTTTCTTAAAAAACCAAAAGTTATTGAATTCAATAACGAAGTTGAGACTACTACTACAACAATTTCGACAACGACGACAATCACTACAACTACCACAACTTTGCCTTAATTTTTTTATAAAAAATTAATTAGATAAATATGAATAAAATCTTACGTCAAAAATTAATTAATATTGCTAAAGAGAAGTTATCACAAGATGACATTGCTCATGATTTTAATCATGCTATGCAAGTTCTTTTAAATGCTGAAAGAATAGCCAAAGCTGAAAAAGGGGACTTAAATATTATTATTCCTTCAGCCTTGTTTCATGATATCGTGTCTTATCCTAAAAATCACCCAAATAAAGATAAGTCTCAAGAAGAAAGTGCTATTGAGACTGAAAAAATACTTAATTCTTTGAAGATTTTTTCACAAGACCAAATAGAAAAAATTAAAATTTGTATTCTAGAATGTTCTTTTAGCAAAGATATAAAAGCAAAACTTTTAGAATCCAAAATTCTTCAAGATGCTGATTTGTTAGAATCTACTGGGGCTATGGTGCTTATGAGGGTTTTTGCCGTAACGGGGCAAATGAAAAGACAATTATATAATCTTGATGATCCTTTTTGCAAGACGCACAAGCTTGATGACAAAAATTTTGCCATTGACCATTTTTATACCAAACTACTTTTTGTTAAGGATAGAATAAATACTAAAACTGCAAAAAGAATTGCCATAAGAAGGACTAAATTCTTAAAATTGTTTTTAAAAGAATTGGCACTAGAATTTAAAGGTAAATAAATCTAAAATTTAATAATGAAAGAGAAAAAAGCTGTAGAAAAAAAGAATAAAGAAACTAACGCATTGGAAAATATTCCTTTGAATATGTATACGGTTTCAGGGCATAGTAATATTGTTACCCAAAAAATATTAAAAAGATATCTTGATTGTACAAATCATAATATTGAAGAGACTTTAGATTATTCAGATAGGATTGAAGCAATTCAAAAAGCACCTAAAACTGATAAAGCTAAATTAATCGAAAAACTATTTGATATAGAATTTGTAGATTTTAAAATGCTTGTTTCAGATATTGCCGTTTCAGTTTCTAACGATGAAAAACTAGAATGAATTAAACTTGGATTACAAAGCGCCAAACCCAGGGTATGGCGTTGTGCTTGTTATCTATTGCCATATCTACCCATGGTATGTTGAGATGAAATGGCCCCTTTTATCAGACAAAAGTTAGATTACATTTTAAATAATAATAATGAGAACGTAGATGATTTAGCTACTGGTGTTCAGACTGTTTCATTTTTGCCAGAAGAAGAACAAATTCCAATAATTAAAAAACTATTAATTCATAATAATTTAGAAATTCAAAAATGTACCTCTTGAGTAATTAAATATTTGTCTAACAAATCTGAATTAGTAGAAATTTGTTTAACAAGTAATAATATAAAAGTTCAACAATCAGGTATTGATTACTTAGACAGGGTAAATTTAGATAATTTGCCTAAACTTTTAGAAGCTTTTAACAAACAGTTGATGGTAAATTTAAACAATAATAAAGATGATTATGAATCATTATTGATAGCTTTTTCTTTGATTAATCGTTTGTCTCAGGACAACAAAGTGGAACTTGTTAAAATTGGTATGGAAAGTAGTCATTTAGATGTACGAGAAAATGCTTATCAATCAATCCCATTAATACCAGAAGATAAAGCCAAGGAATTATTTACTGTTGTTATTAAAAAAATAATTAATATTTTTAATAACAAGCAATTAAATCAAGAAGAAATAAAATTTGTAATTTTTGCCTGTGGATATTTACCAAAACAAGTTGCAAAACAACTTCTTGAATTTGGGCTTTTTCAAATGAAGAAAAACAAAATAGATAATAATTTTATTTTACTTTTAAAAGTTTTTAAAGCAAAAAATAAAAAAGATTTGATAAAATTAAATTTACCGAAAGAATTTGTTAAAGATTTCATTTCCAATTCTTTATATAAAAATTATGATATTGATAATAAGAATCTAAAGAGACAAAAATTTGAAAAAACTGGTTCTAAAACAATATTATTGGGCGGTAAATTAAAAGATAAAATCATTGTACGGTATATTCATCCTTATTCATTTCTTTTGTGAAAACATTTGTATGAAAATCATAAAATTTGAAAAGAAAATGGTTTTGACTATATCCCTATAGAACCAATAGTTTCTTACGATCTTTGCAAAGATAATCTCGTGAGAGTTTTTAGCGGAGTTCTTGATTTAAACCTTCACGATTTAGAAGGCAAGACTTCGGTATACAACAGGGAATTATATACTCAAAGAGAGAAAATAATAGCTGTATTAGAAAAAGAGAATATCATTCATGGACATTGCCACGATAAGAATTTTGTCTTACGTTTTTTTAGAAAAAAAGACGGAACTATTGATTTAAACAAAACCCCTAGAATATATCTAATTGATTTGGACCAAGCAGATTTTTCTTATGAAGATTAATGTCAAAATACTAGATATTGCTATCATCTATGGGGTTTTCCACAGTTCCTCTTGACAAATTACGACGAAAGTGGTATAATTATATCATATTTAAAGATCAAGAAAATCCTATTCTTTAGGTCTTTTTTCGTCTCTAAATATATTGTACCTTAAATCATATATTTCTTCACTAACCACAAGGGGGCGTTTCTCTTCGATTATATATCATATATTCGAAACATTCTAGAAATCCCCTTATGGGTAGTGAAGAAAATTAAAATTTTTGGAGGAAATTATGAAAATTATGAAAAAAGTATTAATGTCTGTTGTGATCTTTATTATTGTAGTTATTTTGGTACTGTTTCGGTATTACCAAAATAAAGAAAACGACCTAGCAATAGGGGTTTTTAAGAATCCATTGCGATATTCTCATGTTGTTGTATATATTCACAAAGCAGACCAGACTGTTTATGTATGGAATAATCCACATCATAAAAGCATCGGGGTAACAGTTGGTAACAGTGATATACTTATTAGGCCCGGCCAAGAGTATAACAATAGACAATTTCATGCTATAATAAAAGCTTTTTACGCTATCAAAGTTCCTTTTCAAATCCAGAAATAACAGTCTTTACTGGACATGGTTGTAAAAGCAACCATGTCCAGTAGAAACAAATTTTTATTCTGTCTATGGATTAAATCCATACTGATGAGTCGTTCAACGACGAAACAGAATTTGTACATTACAAATAATATTTTTCATTATTAATTAGTAAATTATTTTTTTAGTTTATTTATTTATAATGAAAAATATATAAATAAAATTTTTGGAGGAAAAAATGAAATTTAAAAAAGTTATTACGTTCGTGATCGTTGTGTTAATAGGATCTTGGGCCTTTATCGCTATGTCTGGTAAAGACAAAGACATAATAATGTTCGAAGGGGAAAAGGGCAAGTTGTTGCTTGAATGCTTAAACAATAACAAGTTTCGGATTGAAAATATTGAGATAATGGGTAATCATAGTATCAGTATCTTCTATGCGGACAACATTGTGACGGGGCATGAGATTAATAACAGAAAACAGATCTGGTACAATTTACCATTTATACCCAAGGTGTATTCTTTAGGAGATGTAGTCTCACATGAAGAACTACGGAACATAGTGATGGAGCTTGGCATGAAACAAGTTCTATATGGAATAGTGGACGAAACTGTATTATGGGATTTTCCATGTTCTGTTTTCCGAACAGAACAAAAGGGTTTCGAAAGCTTCTTATATAAAAATGATAAGTTGACTATAAGGATAGAAACCTTGGAAAATGGTAATGAATTTAGATATCTTATAAGAGATATCTATATTTATGACGAATATGGGTATCTTAAACATGGTTTCCAGGTGTTTTGGGACAAATCTTTTGAGGTAATATTATACAAGGCTGGCGATTCAACAAGATACGGTTGCAATGTTGACTTTGAGTACTTAAGAATGGATAACTATTATCCAGGTAGGGAACTAGGGACAAAAGAGCTCGAGTATCTTTTTCAAAGGCTTAAACTCCAAAAAATTTAACGTGTTCAGGACTAGCGGTAGGGGGGTTACCCTCCTACCGTCTTTTCATTGACAAACCCTACTTTGTATGGTATATTGTAGGGATTCAAAAAATCAAAAAAATCACTTGACTTTTTTTAAAAAGTTATCTATCATATAGCAAGTTAGAAATTAAAATATATAACAAACTATTTATCTAAATAGCTTGTTTATCTTTTTTGAAAAATAACGTTTTTTCACAAAACGATACTGAGCGTAAAAGTCGGAAAAATTAACTAAAAATATAAATATCTAGTAATGAATAATCACTATGAAATTACTAAAGAAGGTCTAGAAACTTTGCAAAAAGAATTGAAAGATTTAAAAGCTGAAAGAACTGAAGTTATTGAAACTATCAAAACTGCAAAATCTTTTGGTGATTTATCTGAAAATGCCGAATACACTGCTGCTCGCGAAAGACAAACTTTTGTTGAGTCCAGAATTAATGATGTTGAAGACAAAATTAAAAAAGCTATCGTTGTCAACGCTAGCCGTAATCATAATGTTGTTAGTTTAGGATCTAAAGTTGAAATTGTTCAACTTAATAATTCAACACACTCTTCTAAAATCATTGAATTAGTTTCTTCAGCAGAATCAGACCCTGTAGCAGGGAAGATTTCTCAAGATTCTCCTTTAGGTTTAGCTATCATCAATCGTATGGTTGGGGACGAGGCAGTTGTCAAAACTCCTCAAAAGGAAATTCGATACAAAATTGGAAAAATATTGTAATTTTCTTAAAAATTAAATTAGCACTCTTGACAAAAGAGTGCTAATTTGCTAATATTAGAATATTATGAAACAACAATTGTCGCCTCGTCAAAAACAAATACTGTATTACTTAGCCAAAGAGCAGGTTGCTAGTTTTGAACCAGTTGGTTCAATTCAAATAAAAGAAAAATATGATTTATCTTTTAGTCCAGCTACCATTCGTCATGAACTTTATGAATTATGTCAAATGGATTATCTAGAACAACCTCATACTTCAGCTGGTAGAATTCTTAGTGACTTTGGTTGGGAGATATTGATCGATGATTTTTTAGAAGATAATTTCTTAAATTCTAATATTGTTGATTTTCCGGAAGACTTTAATGAAGTTGCTAATCAATTGGCTGAAACTACAAATTCTTTAAGTATAGTTTACGACTGAAAGAATAACAAACTATATAAGAAAGGCATTAGCTACATTCTAAATGATAAAGTCATCAATGATTTAAAAGAATTAGCTAATATCTCCAATATCATTGATCAGATTGATAATCAATTAGATGAATTAAAAGATTTGTTATACAATAAAGATATTAATGTCTATCTTGGGAAGAACAATCCAATATTCAATAATCCTAATTTAGCTTTTATTGGTACTAAATCTAATAAAGACACAATCTTAATTGCAATTATCACTCCCAAAGTTACTAATTACCAGGATCATTTTAAACTCTTTAATCAATTAATTAATACATTAAATTAATACTATGGAAAAAGACATTCAAGAGCAAGATACTAGTCAAATTAATCCAGAATTAGAAGCCTTAAAAAAACAGTCTAACGACTATCTCAAAGGCTGGCAAACTGAACGAGCTAATTTATTAAATTACCAACGAGATGAGACTAGTAGACTAACTTATGCTTTATCATTATCCGAACGCAATATGCTTTTAGAAATTATCATTATTTTAGATAATTTCGATTTAATTCTTAAGAATTCTGATGTTAATAGCGAATACTTTAAAGGTATTAAAATGATTTATGATCAATTTGTTTCTTTTTTAAATCGTCATCAATGTTTTTCTTTCGAGAGTTTGAATCAAGTTTTTGATCCTAATCTTCACGAAGCTGTCGAGATGGTTAAGGATGATACTAAAGAAAACAATATTGTAGTCGAGGAAGTTAAAAAGGGATACAAATTGAATGATCAAATCATTCGTCCATCCCTTGTCAAAGTTAATCAAATTAATTAAAATATTAAACTAAATATCATGGGTAAAGTTATTGGAATTGATTTAGGTACAACCTTTTCAGAAGTTGCCGTTTTTCAAAACGGTCAACCTCAAATATTAGAAAGCCAAGAAGGAGAAAGAACCATTCCTTCTGTAGTTGCTTTATCAAAAAACAACGAAAGATTAGTTGGTACATTAGCCAAACGTCAAGCTATCACTAATCCTCAAAATACCATTTTCTCAGTTAAACGTTTTATTGGCCGTCGTTTTTCTGATAAAGAGACTCAAGATGATATTAAAACGTTACCCTACGAAACTCGTGAATCTTCTAATGGTGGTGTTGAAGTTAAATTCGGTGACAAATGATTAAAGCCTGAAGAGATTTCTGCCATGGTCTTGCAAAAGATCAAAGCTGATGCCGAAGCTAAATTAGGTGAATCTGTTACTGAAGCTATCATTACTGTTCCGGCTTACTTCAATGATTCTCAACGTCAAGCTACTAAAAATGCTGGCGAGATTGCTGGCTTAAAAGTTTCCAGAATTTTAAATGAGCCAACAGCTGCAGCCGTAGTCTATGGCTTCAATAAGCATCAACAATCTAAAGTCTTAGTCTATGATTTTGGTGGTGGTACTTTAGACGTATCTATCATTGAAGTTGTATCAGCCTCTGGCGATTCCTTTGGTGAGAATATCAATGTTATCGCCACTGGCGGAGATACCCATTTGGGTGGTGATGATTTTGATCAAAAATTAATTAACTACGTCTTAACTGAATACCAAAAAGAAGAAGGAATTAATCTTCGTGAAGATAAATTAGCTTTGCAAAGAATTAAAGATGGTGCTGAAAAAGCTAAAAAAGAATTATCCAATGTTGTTGAAACTGAAATTAATTTACCATTCATAACTTCAACCGATTCTGGTCCTAAGCATTTAGTTATGAAGTTGAACCGTTCTAAGTTCGATGAATTAACCAAAGACTTAATTGATCGTTCTATCGAACGAACTGAATTAACCTTAAAAGAAGCTAATTTAAATTCTTCAGATATTTCCGAGATCATCTTAGTCGGTGGTACTACTCGTATTCCCGCAATTCAACAACGTATTAAAGACTATTTCAAAAAAGAACCCAAAAAAGATATTAATCCTGATGAAGTTGTTGCTATGGGAGCTGCTATCGTTGCTGGATCACTTCAAGGTGATGTTAAAGATCTTTTGTTATTAGACGTTACTCCTTTAACTTTATCAATTGAAACTTTTGGATCAGTAGCTACTCCTATGATTCCTAAGAATACATATATTCCAACATCAAAGACCGAAACTTTTTCTACGGCATCTGACAATCAACCCGCTGTTGATATCCATGTTCTCCAAGGTGAACGTCCTATGGCTAGCGATAACAAAACCTTAGCTCGTTTTATTCTTGATGGTATTCCACCAGCTCCTCGTGGTGTTCCTCAGATTGAAGTTACCTTTGACATTGATAAGAATGGAATTTTAAATATCACCGCTAAAGATAAAGCTACTAATAAAACTCAATCAGTTAGAATTGAAGCTACAACCGACTTATCAAAAGACGAGATTGAACGCATGAAAAATGAAGCCGTTCAATTCGCTGATGCTGATAAGAAGAGGAAAGATTTTATTGATTTAAAGAATCAAGCTGAAAGCTTGGTCTATCAATCAGAGTCCAGCTTAAAAGAAAATGAAGCTAAGATTCCTGAGGAATTAAAGACTTCAATTAATGAGAAGATCAAAACTTTGAAAGATATCTTAGCTAAAGAGATTACTGATGTGAGTATTGATGAGAATTCTAATCTTTTAAAACAAGGAACTGAAGATTTATCTCATACCTTATCCGAGATTGGTAAACATATCTATCAAGATCAAAAGCCCCCAGAAGCTACCCCTGAACAATCAAAGCCTGAAGGTGAGAATATTCAAGATACCAATTTTGAAGAAAAATAGTTTTCTCTTCCGTTGGGAAATTAATCCCAGCGGAAAGTTAACTACCCCTTGTTTTAGTTTTTTTTCTTTGCTACACTTATTCTATAATATATTAAATATTTTATATGACAAATATTTTAAATTTTTTTAAAAAGAATAAGGTCAATCATATCGCTGATAACGATATGCGAAATATTAATACCGAAAAAGTTTTTTTCAAAGGTACATTTTTAAAACAAAATATTTTAGGATTCTTCAGTTGTTTGTTTGTTTTGTTTTTCAGTAATGTTCTAAAGGATATTATGTTCTTCAAAACTTTTAATCTTATCCATCAGATATATTTTGTTTTGTTTTTTGCCTTATCTATGGCTTTCTTATCTTTAATGCTTTTTCAATTGAATTCTCGAATTCTAAAATGATGACTTCTAGGTTTTGTTGTTTGCAGTGTAATTTTATTTATCGATGTTTTGCCTTTAAGCAATTTCTACTTCTATGGTTTGATTTTAATTTCTTTTGTATATTTACTATTCACCGCTTTTCAATACCATAAGGCTGACGAAATCTATTTAAAATTCAATTGAAAAATTGTTTTTCGAAATGGCTTCCAACATCAATTTTTCGCTGTTATGGTTTTGTTTGCTTCTGTTGTTTTCTTTGGATTTGTTAAGGTAGATTACAATGCTAAAAAAGGATTGAATTTAAATAACTTTGTTCAAACGGGTTTAACTGTCTGAACCAAATACAATCCTAAATCCGGCCTAAACAAACCTTTTGATTCCGTCATTAATGATTTTCTATCAAAGAGTTCTATCTTTAGTAATATTCAAAAGCAATATTCTTTTCTAGGAATTTCTAGTTCCAAAATTATTAGTGACAATTTAAAAACAATGTTTAAAACTAATTTTGATGGTAAGACTAAATTAAGTCAAATTCTAATTGACTACTTTGATAAGTCTTCTCAAACTATAAAGACCATTGTCTTTGGGGTTTTTCTCTGGTTCCTTTTAAGCATTTTTGGTTTTTTCTACTTCATCTCCAAAACTTTAGTTTACTGTATCAGCTTTATTGTAATTTCAGTTTTAATTTGATTTAAATTCTTTAAATTCGAAGAAAAACCAACTGTAAAACAATATTTAACTTTGTAAAATATATACTATGCCTGATTTTAAAAAAGATTACTATAAATCATTAGGAGTATCTGAATCCGCTTCTAATGAAGAAATCAAACAAGCTTTTCATAACCTAGCTTTTAAATATCATCCCGATCGTCCTGGTGGTGACGAAAAACGTTTTAAAGAAATTAATGAAGCTTATCAGACGCTATCTAATCCTGAATCCCGTTCACAATATGATAATATGCGAAAGTTTGGTGGATCGAATACTGATTTTTCTGGTGCCTCTAGCTTTAATTGGAATAACACAAGCTTTGGTGGTGGCTTTGATGGCTTTTCAGGTTTTAATGACATCTTTGAATCTTTTTTTGGACAATCATATGGTCAACAAAGACATTCTCAAGAGAGAAATCCAAATGAAGATTTAGAGATTCGAATTGATATTTCTTTAAAAGATTCTTACCTGGGTATTGCTAAAGATATTTCTTTTAAACGTTTTAATTTGTGTTCAGTTTGTAATGGTTCTGGTCATCCTAAAGACGCTAACATCAAAACGTGTAAAACTTGTTCTGGGAAGGGGTATATCAATAAGAGGAGAACCGTACCTTTATTCGGCACTATCAGTGAACAAGTTGTTTGTTCTGATTGCAAAGGCGAAGGATTAATTTCTGATAAGAAATGCAGTTCTTGTAATGCTTCTGGGTATATTACTGAAACTGTGAATAAAAAAATTGAAATACCTTTAGGTATTAAAAATGGCGATGTTTTAGAATTAAAAAATTATGGTCATCATCAGGATAAAAAATATTCTGCTGGTAATTTATATATCAAAGTTGGAGTGAAAACTGACAAAGATTTTTATCGAGAAGGGGACAATCTTCGTTGTAATCTTGATATTAATTTTGTCGAAGCTGCTTTAGGAGCCAAAAAAGAAATTAAGAATTTAGATGACAAAATTCTAGTTGTTGACATTCCTAAAGGAATAAGTTCTGATACGGTTTTGAAAATTAAGAACAAAGGGTTTAAGTCCTTACATCAAAATTCAGTGGGCGATCTCTTAATAAATGTCAAAATTCAGACTCCTAAAAAATTATCAAAAACTGCCCAAGAGTTATTCAAAAAATTGGAAAAAGAATTGTAATCTAATTTGCAATTCTTTTTTTTTTAGTATTTGTTTTTGATATATAACAACATTTCAGCAAAAACACTTGACTTTTTTCGAAAAATTATCTAAAATATACTCATATATATAATAAAAATAGTCGACAATTTTTATTTTATGGAAAAATTAAAAAATATAAAATCATATATATGAAGAATAAAAAAGGTTTTACATTAGTAGAGTTAATGATCGTTATCGCTATCTTAGCTATCTTAGCCGCTATTGTTATTTTTGCTCTTAATCCAGCCGAATTATTTAGACGTGCTCGTGATAGTCAAAGAATGTCCGATATCAGAGTTTTGTCTTCAGCTATTTCCTATTACTTAGCTGATGCTACTACTCCAATTCTTGATGGTGCTACTAATGTATTGTGTACTGGTGGAACTGGTGCTGACACCATCTTCGCTACAGTAGCTAATGCTACTGCTGTTACGGGATGAACCTGAACATCTTCAACAGTTCGTACTGTTGATTCTCTGGGTTGATTAAAGATTAATTTCTCTTCAACCGGTTCAGCTCCAATTGGCCAATTACCAATTGATCCTGTTAATACTATTGGTACTACTAACACTTCTGCTCCATCTTTGTATTATACTTTTGCTTGTGATACTAGTTTGAATTATGAAATTAATGCTAATATGGAATCCACAAATTATAAAACTAAAGAAGCAGATGATGGTGGTAATAGTGCTGTGATTTATGAGATGGGTACCAACACAGCTATTTTACCTACTACAGGTACTGGTTACTATCCATTTAACTAGTCTTTAATTTAACAATATTCTATGATGCTAGCATTGAATAATATTGTTTATAATCTCGCTAACCCTGCTATAAGTTTTTTAACCCTAGCAGGGTTGGTTGTGATTTGAACGATAAGTCGAAAAACTCCATCAATTAAAGTTATAAAAGGTTGTATACTTTTTAATATTATTACTATAGTTTTGCGTTCAAGCTATTGTACTGTTGCCAATTATTGAATGTGACTTCATAATCCTGCAGCTAAGAATTTATTGGCTTTTAATTATGTGCTTAAGTATTCCTTTAATACTTATTGGGCTTCAGCTTTATTTGCTATGTTTTCTGGATTTTTGTTCTTTAAATTAATTGTTTTTTTGAATAGAAAGTTTAATAATCGCTTCTTTTATGATCAAGAACCTTATCTTGTTTTATTAGGAATTGTTATCAACCCTTGACCAATGCTTTTGTTCTTTGTTCTTTCAAGTATTGCTATTCTACTTTTAATTCAAATTTTGAATATATTTATCAAAATACTTAATTTAAGAAACAAAAATACATCTTTGGAGAGAATTCCAATGCTATATATTTGAATTCCTGCTATGGTTTTGTCTCTCTTTGTGTATTTTGTTATTTGGACGAACGCTTTTATGGGCATCAAAACTATTCTAGTTAATAATTTCTTTATTAAAGAATTATTTAAAAATTTTTTCTTCTTTAGATAATATTTAAATTTTAAATATGAAAATTGCTTTACAAATTTTAAAACCTTTACTTTTGCAAACCGGAATTGTAACTGAAGACCAATTTACAGTTGCTATTGAAAAATCCAAGCGTACCGGTCAGAATGTCTCTGATATTTTAATTTCTCAGGGTACTATTACCCAGGATTATTTAATTGATTTGTTATCAAAGTTTTTTAATACTCCTCGGGTTAAAGTTTCTGGTAAAGAAATTAATTTTGATATTTTAAATTTAATTCCTGAAGATATTGCTCGCGCTCGTAATACTATCATTTTTGACAAGAAAGACGACTATCTTTACTTAGCTGTTACTGATCCAACTGATTTGGAATCAATTAATTTTATTCAACGTTATACCAATACTCAGACCAAAGTTTTTTTAACTACTGATGATGATTTGAAGAGTGCTTTTGCTTTGTATCGTAAGCAGTTGACCGAGAATTTTGCTACTATTATTGAAGATAATCTTCGTAAAGTATCGGCTATTGAAGGTATGAATGCGGTTGATGCTGCTTCCGAATTGCCTATCGTTTCCTTGTTTGATACTATTATTATCTATGCTTCTTCATTAAGTGCTTCTGATATTCATATTGAAAGACTTTCAGATTCTATTATCATTCGTTTTCGTGTTGATGGTATTTTACGTGAGATTGTTCGTTTACCTAAAGAAGTTCATAATGCTGTCGTTGCTCGTGTTAAGATTTTGTCCGGCCTACAAATCGATGAACACAATCGAGCTCAAGATGGTCGTTTCAAATATCAAAAGGGCGATGATGTCTTTGACGTTCGTGTTTCTATTCTTCCAACATTCTATGGCGAGAAAGTCAACATGCGTTTGTTATTAGGTGCTTTAAAGCCTTTAAGCTTTGAAGAACTTGGCATGGAACGTGATATGATTGAAATTATGAATGATAATATCAAAAGAAGTTATGGTATGATTCTCGTTACCGGTCCTACTGGTTCTGGTAAGACTACTACTTTGTATTCGGTCTTAAGCAAATTAAATCGTCCGGAAGTAAATATCGTTACAGTTGAAGATCCTATTGAGTATGAGCTCCGCTATGTTAATCAAGTTCAAGTTAATTCTAAATCAGGATTAGACTTTGCTAATGGTTTGCGTTCTATTCTTCGTCAAGATCCTAATATCATCATGGTTGGAGAAATTCGTGACTCCGAAACTGCTGGTATTGCCGTTAATGCTGCTCTTACGGGTCACTTAGTGCTTTCAACTCTCCATACTAATGATGCTACAACCGCTGTTCCTCGTTTGTTTGATTTAGGAGTTCAACCTTTCTTGGTATCCGCTACTGTTAATGCTGTTATTGCTCAACGTTTGGTTAGGAAAGTTTGTCGTAATTGTATTGAGAGCTATAAACTCACTCCGGAAACTAAAGCTCAAATCGAACGTCAATTTAAAAATTCTCCTTTTCGAAAAAAGAACTATGTTATTCCTTCAGAACTTTATCATGGTCGCGGTTGTAAAGTTTGTAATAACACTGGGTATAAAGGGCGTTTAGCTATTTATGAAGTTTTTAATGTTACTGATGATATGCGTACTTTTATGCAATCTTCCAATTTTTCTTTGGACGGTTTGCGCGAAATTTCTGGAAAAAATGGTATGATATCATTATTTGAAGATGGTGTTCGCAAAGCTCAAACTGGTCAAACTACTATTGAAGAGATCTTTCGTGTTGTCAAAGAATAATTTTTTGTATTTTAATTTTTAAATTTTTATCATGCTATACCACTATACTGCTTTTGATCAAAGAAATATTTATGTAGAGGGTGATGTTGATATGCCAACATTAGAAGATGTTTTAAAATTCTTAAATAACCAAAGATTACGTCCTGTAAAAGTTGTTCCAATTATTCATAAAAAAACCTCCAAAGCATTAGGTATTTTTGCTAAAAGAATTAGTCTAACTGATCAAGTTTTTTTGTTTAAATATTTAGGTTTGATGTTAAAAGTTGGTACCGATATTTTAAAAGCGGTTGATGTTTTAATGCAAGATTATTCTGCAGGTCCTATCAAAACTTTTTTGCTTGAATCACGTTCTAATTTAGAAAAGGGAAATCCATTTTATTTAACTTTTGAACAGAATAATAAAACTTTTAATTATGTTACTATTAATTTGATTAAAGCGGGTGAAAAGTCAGGTACTCTTCAAGAAACCTTAGAAAAGATTTCTATTAATCTTGAAAAAGACAAAGATTTAAAATCCAAAGTAACTTCCGCTATGACTTATCCTATCATTCTTTTAGTTATGATGTCAGTTTTGTTAGTATTTTTAATGATCTTTTTATTTCCTAAAATGGGAGCTTCTTTTATGCAAGCTGGTATCAAACTACCATCTTTTACCAAAATGTTATTTAATGTTTCCATCTATTTCAACGCTCATATCACTTTAGTTCTTAGCTTGTTTATAGCTATTCCTACTATTTTGTTTATCTTTTTTTCTAGAACTATGACTGGTCAAAAATTATTTAGTATTATGATACGTAAATTTCCTCCCATTCGTAATTTTTTAAACAAAATGGCTCTTCAACGTTTAACTTCCGTTCTTTCTAGTTTGATTAAAGCTGGCATGCCCTTAATCGAAAGTTTAAAAATTACTAGTGAAGCTGTTGGTGAAGCCGTTTTTAAAACTTCTTTATCAAATGTTTCTATTTATTTAACTAAAGGATTAACTGTTGGTGAAGCCTTTCGTCAAGAAAAAACTTTCCCAAAATATCTAAGTAATCTATTAGCTATTGGCGAAAAAGCTGGCCACATTGATGAGATTTTGTTTACTTTATCCATGTTTTACGAAAAAGAAATTGAAAGTAGTTTAAAAGCTTTAGTAGCTTTAATCGAACCCATAATGTTAGTTTTAATGGGTGGAGTCATTGGTGTTATTGCCGTTTCAGTTATCTTGCCAATGTATCAGATGTTGGGCAGTCTTTAATTAAAATATCTTTTAAATATTTTTATGAAAAAAAATTGAATTAAAAAAAAATATCAAGCTTTTACTCTAATAGAACTGTCTATTGTTATTGGTATTTTAGTAATTATTTCTTTATTTAGTATGGACTTTCTATTAGATACTACTAGTCGTTATGCTGTTGATAATACCACTGATAATATTTTACAATTTTTTAAAAAAGTTCAAAATCAAAATCAAATTTATGGTATTCAAGGTTTTTCAATTGACGATCAAACATATTATGGTTTAGTTTTTAAACGAGGCACTGGCAATACTTCTTCGTATTATTCTTACAAAAAAATCAATACTGATATTTTAGAATCCTTTAGCCTTTCTAATTATCTGTATTTTTCTAGTCTTACTGAAAATACCACTACCAATATTCATTTCTGTGCTAATATGAATTTTGAACTGCCAATAGATCCTTTTACTTCTAGTGATTCTCTTTCGTATCTATGTGATAATTCGGGAATTTTAATTTGTGATACTAACTATACTATCACCATTAAGTCGCGTATGAATGGTTATCAAAAAACTATCATTATTAATACTGATAAAGATGATTACGGCTGTAAGCCAACTGTATATATCCAAGAATAATTTTTAATATTTTCCATTGACTTTTATTCTTTTTTCTATTATACTTATATAATATACATTGGTTAAAAAGTTTTTTATGTTTTTAAAAACAAAAATTCAAAAACAATCACAAGCTTTAATTGAAATTGTTATTAGTATCGCTCTAATAATGTTTTTTTTGGGTGCCTTTATTATTAATTTATCATATATTGTAAATCGTTTTTCTGATTTTCAACAAAAGAATTTTGCTTTTAGTTTGTTAAAAGAAAACAAAGATATTAATGATCGCAATTTAGCCTATTTTTTAACAAACAACAAAATGCTTTACGGCAATCAAACTCTTGATTATTTTCCAGATCAAGGCAACCATTTGTCTTATACTTACATCAATTATGGTACCGATAAAGCTGGTTTTTCAATTCGTAATCAAGAAAAGAAAATGTTTTTATCAGATAATTATTTATATTATTGATCATTAGATTCTGTTCCCACTGATACTACTTTTATTATTGATGATGCTGGGGACAAAACTCGCCAAGGAACTTTAACTTGCTATGGTGCTTCTTGTTCTAATCCTGAAATTATCAGTCCGTCTTTAGGAAAATGTGTTTCCAATAATTGTTTGAAATTTACTAATACTGGTTCAAATGGTAGTGCTATTGCTTTTCCTGAAATTTCAAAATTAGAAGCTATTAAAAATATTTCTTTAGAAGCTTGGGTCTATCCAACGTCAGTTACAACCGATCAAGTCTTTTTATCCAAACAAGGTAATAATTATTTTAAAATATATAATAGCAAACCCTACATTAGTTTTAATATTGCCGGTACGCAAAGAACTTTAGCAGGTAATACTACTTTACAAAATAATACTTGATATGATTTATTAGCAACCTTTGATGGTACGAATATTAAAATCTATGTTAATGGTGTTTTGGATGCTATTTCTTCAACTTATTCTGGTGATATTGATTTTACTTCTGGTAATTTAATTTTTGGAGCTTTAGCTTCCTCAGATATCAAAGGCTTTGCTGGTTATTTGGATGAAATTAAAATTTATGATTATGATTTAACTAATGTTGAAGCTTTAAATCATTACAAAGGTTTTAGAGATCAGATTGGTTTACTAGGTTTGTGGCATTTTGATGATGCTTTAAATACTGCAACTTATAATGGTATTAACGAGACAGGTTTAAATCCTAAGTTTACTAGTTTTAGCGTACCTGATAATATTGGTATTGCTTTTACAAACACTCTATCAGAAAGTAATACAACTTTTTGTAAAAGTGGTTCTTGTGCGGAATTTGATATTAATTTTAGTAGTAAAGGCATTTTAAATGATAGTTTGAATAATTATCCAGTTTTCCATACTTTAAATACTTTAACTTTGGAAAGTTGGGTTTATCCTAATACAACTTCTACTACTATTGGTTATCAGGGGATTATTGGTAAAACTACTCCTGGTATTTATGAAGCTGGATTATACAATAATGATATTCGTTTCAGTTTAAAAATTAATGGTACTCGCTATTCGGAAACTTATGATGCTAATTTAATTGCTAATGATTGATATTTATTGACTTATACTTTTGATGGTACTGATATGAAAGTCTATATTAACGGTGTTTTAAAACAAACTTGAAATCATCCAGGTACTATTAGCGACGATACTTCCTATTCTAATATTTTAATCGGTTATTCAGGTACTGGGAATGAATATTTTGATGGCTTTCTTGATGACACTAGAATTTATAATCGTGCTTTATCGGCCGATGAAATAATAAATCGCTATGATGGTGCTTATACTTACTATCAATATTTTAAACCAGTTTGTAAAGCAGATGATGCGGCAGAAATGTTAGATGCTGAATGTTTAGTTTGTCAATCTGCCACTCCTGCTGAATGTGGATCAATCAAGTCTCATGCTGATTGAGAACCTCTTTTGGCTAGAAGTGTTAATTATGTTAAATATGGTCAAGGCATAGAATATAAAAAATTAAAACTAGAACAAATTATACCTGTCATAAATTCTTTTTACTATCAACCCGTTGCAGCTAATATATGAGGCGGCGGAGTTGGTGATTCTAATGCTTATGGGTGTAATGAATTTGTTTTTGGTAAAGAAGGAATGTCTTCAAATTTTAGCAGTCCTGAAAACAGTTCTTGTGGTTTAAGTTCTTGTACTGCTTATCGAAAGATTTTTGGTTCCAAAGTCTGTGAAGCTAACAATATTAGTTTTTATCATTCCAATGGTTGTACTGCTTGTTCAGGTACTCCCGGGGAACTTGATGCTACTTGTACTCCTTGTACTGCCAGTGAAAAATTTCAATTAACTAATGCAAATCTTTCTGGGTATTTTATTTCTCCAACCTTTAATTTTGCCAAACGTATGGCCATAACTTCTTTTTCTTGAGCCGGTACTGGTACTAAAATCAAAATGCAATTTGCTTGTAAAGATTCTATCATTGATTCTAATGGTAATCAAATTACTGAAGATCAATGAGTCTATCTAGGACCAGAAACAGGTAATACCGCTCGTTGTAGTGAATCAGGTTATTACGAAGTATCTAATGGTATTGAAGCTAATCCAGCAACTTGTTGAGAAACCGACAATCAAACCCCACACAATTGTCAATTTTTTAGATTTAAGGTATATTTAGAACCTTCTTTTAATGCTGTAGTTAATAATATGTGATTTAATTTTGGTCAATATCCATATTCAATAATTAAAAATTAATAATACAATAAAAATATGTCTATGCTTCATTTTAAAAAAATTCACAAATCGTTTACCCTAATAGAATTAACAATCTACATTGCTTTATTTGGCGTTCTCACCTTTGTTCTATTTAATGTTTTCGGTAGTATTTTAAATCTAGGCAATTTAGCCAAAAAACAAAATGATAATCTTCCTATCTATGTTAGCAATCCTGTTAGAATTACCATTCCTTTTACCGTGCCTTTGCCATCTGATTTAAATCCACTCCCAAAACCAGTTATTCCTTTACCGCCCGATAAACCAGTTTTGCCAGAACCAGGACCTGGTGGTCCGAATTATCAATATTGTCAAAAAGAAATGATAGTTAATGAATGTGATGCTACTGCAGCTCATTGCTATGTTTGCAAATGCGACGAAACTGCTTGTAATAATGTAACTGGTTGTCAACAATGTCACATGGCTTTTATTAATAATCCTACCAGTAGTGAAGCTTGTGAATGTGAAGATATAAAAAGTACTTTTACTGAACAAGGCTATTCAAGTATTTTGTATTCTTATGATATTTTTAATCCCAACCAAATTAATATTGTAGAATTATCTAATGATGATTGAGAATGAAGAGTTCCTAAACCTCCAGGGTTACCTGATGAGTTTCCTGGTGGGCCTATTGGGCCAGTGGCAACTATTGAACCTCCTTGGATAAGATGGGGTGATATCTTTTTTATAGATCCTTACTATCGTTTTTCTTGGAATAGTCGCATTGGTTGAATTGATTTTGGCAATGTTAAAGTCAATACTAAAAGCAATGAAATTGCTGGTACCGCCAATGTTATTAGTGGTGGTGATACTATATCTTTTAATTGTAATGATACTGGCTCTTGTTCAAAAAGTAATTATAAGGTAACTGTTGATACTACAACGGGCGATCTTCATGGTTATGCATGATCAGACAATTATGGTTGATTTAGTTTGAATTGTTTAGAGGGTAGTTCAACTAAAACTAGTGTCTGTGGTGTTTCTAATTACAAAGTATCTATCAATCAATATACCGGTGTTTGAAGTGGTTATGCTTGAAATGATAATATTGGTTGGATAAGTTTTAATTGCGAAACTGGTGGAACCGCTCAAGCCAATGTCTGTAGCACTTCAAATTACAAAGTTATGGATTCTCGTTCCAGAAATGGAATTTTATCGGGAACCTATACGGGAACAGATGGTAAAAAAGTCACTTTGGAGTATCCATACAATTCTTATCGTGAATGAACTATTTCTTCCCTGACTCCTATTTCTGGTACTAGTGGAACGTCAGTTACTATTTCCGGAATATCCGGAGAATTCTTTTACGAAAAACCTTTGGTCGAATTAGTCAAAGCTGGTTCCAATCCAATCTTCCCAACCAATAATTTTACTTTTGTATCACAAGATTTAATTTCCAACGGTACTTTTGATTTACGAGGTGTTGCCCCTGGAACTTATGACTTGCGTGTAACTGATTTTTATGGTAATGTGGGAGTGAAGAAAAATGCTTTTACTGTTCAATAAAATTTTTCTATGTTTAAAATTACATTTAAAAAAAAGAGAAAAGGTATTGCTACTATCACAATTGTTTTATTACTAGGTTTTTTAAGTTTGTTATCTTCTACTTCCATTTTTACTTTTAATACTTGAAGATGGGATAATTTAGAAACATCAATTAAAAAAGAAAATTATGACAATGCTACTTCCAGTGGTTCTTTGTACGGATATATTTTACTAGCCAGGCAAAGAAATATGGAATCTAAAGCTTATCATATTTATGATACTTATGAAAATAGAAACAACCAAGCTATTATTTCTTTAGTTATCCCTCCAATAACAACTCTTGCCGATTGTACAGGTTGTAATGTTGCTTCAATGCCTAGTGAATTTAATACTAAGGCTATAAGAGTAATTACTTCAGTTACTTATTCCCAAGATATTATGGTTAATGCTATTTCTCATCAGGCTTGTTGTACTGCTGGTATTTACAAAGATTCAACTGAAGATGAAATTCAAACCGAAGGAATTATTCATCAATATTCTAAACTAAGATGTAAAAATCTTGATTGACCCAATTTACAAGATTCAACTTCGCCTTTAATGTCTACAACTATAACTCCTTAATATTTAATTTAAAACTTATGAAAATTAATCTTGAAAAAATTAAAAATATTTTAGCTCCTCACGAAGAGATCGGAGCTATTGAGATTAACAACCGAGTTGTTAAGGCTTTCTATTTTTCCAATAATGATAAATTAAAAATTAAGTCTTCCGCCATTTTACCAGTACCTAATAGCACTATCAATAATGGTTGTGTTCAAAATGAAGCTGCTTTAATTAAGGTTCTGATTGATCTTCGTAAAGCTTTAAATAAACATAAAAAAGTTTCGCCATATATCATTTTGTCTTTACCATCTCAGAATTTCTTTACTAGCGTTTTATCTATTCCTCAGTTATCTGACAAATCAAATTTAGAAGAAGCTATTAAATTAAATTTGAGATTACGTTCCCCAATTCCTTTAGAGAATGCCTATCTCGATTGAGAGAACATTGAAGACAATACCTTAATTAATGCCCAGATGGTTTTTGCTGCGATTGGTGATAAAGTTAATATTGATAAATATTTGTTTTGTTTAGCCAAAGCTGGATTCAAAGTTATTGCTGTTGAAAAACCAGCTTTAGGTATTTTAAGATTTATCAAGCATTTCTCAGTTCCTCAAAACTACTATCTAGTTGCTAATATTGATCGTGATGGTATTGATCTGGTTGTTTCTCAAAACAATAGTTTGATTTTTTATGATTTCAATAGCTTAAGTGAGGTAGCTAAATATGATTTAAATGACAATCTATCCAATAATGATTTTATGATCTTTTTGAATAAGAAGATTGGTCAAGTTGTTAATTTTTGCCAAGCTCGTCAAAGTGAATGCTTGAAAAAATTCTTTTTGTTTTCAATCATTCCTGAAATCAAAAATGAATTAATTCAAAACTTAGCTACAAATTTTAGTTTAGAACCAATTTCTTTGAAAAATGATGATTTGATAAAGATATCTGAAGAATGATACAGTGTTATGGGTACAGCCATTCGCGGTACTATTCCTCGTAATCAAGATAAGATCGTTAGCTTAATGCAGACTGGTACTGAAAAAGATTACACTCAAACTCAATTAATCAACTACATATCTTTGTGAACCAAAATATCTTGTACTGTTTTTATTGCTTTGATTTTAATTCTTAATGGTTTGTTTACAATGTTCTTCCATCCAGTTGAAGTTTCCCAAATTGAGAAGAATAAATTAGTTCCTAGTGATCATAAAATCTTAAATGACAAAGTTAAAATTTTAGAAGCTAAAGCTGACCTATACAATAATGAATCAATTAAGATTTTAAACATTGTTAGTAAAAAAACTAGCTGAGAGACTAAGATGGATTTTGTTTCTAGCTTAGCTAAGAAAAATCAAATTAATATTCTAAAGATTTTTATCAGTAATGAATCTCGTACTGTTACATTACAGGGAAGTAGTCCCTCACAAAATCAAATTTCAAATTTCAAAGATGATTTAGAAGGAACAAAGAATTTTACAAATATCACTTCACCCTTAGAGTCGATATCTTCCGATGGTGATAATTACTATTTCTCAATTAAATTTAATTTGTAATGAATCGATTCAAGAAGAGTTTCACCCTCGTAGAATTAATGATAGTAATAGCAATCTTAGCAATATTATCAGCTATTGTAATTTTTGCATTAAACCCAGCCAGACTCTTTGATAACTTTAGAGATAGTAAGAGAGTTACTGATATATCTAGTATTAACAAAGCTATTGTCTTCATGGAATCTTGAAATCAATCAGGTATTACTTATGGAACTACAACTAATGTATATATATCTCTACCTGATTCTAATCCATCATGTAGTAGTTACTCATTACCAACTCTTCCTACTGGATATACATATTATTGTTCTAGTGCTACAAGCTACAAGAATACTGATGGAACAGGTTGAATACCTATCAACTTTACTGTTGTTGGAGATAATAGATATCTATCAAGTCTACCAGTAGATCCAGTCAATAACACTTCTTTCTTCTATACCTACTATTCAGGAGGATCATATGAATTAACTGCAATACTATCTAATCCCAATAAGAACTCCATTAATGACGAAGGAAGTCTTACATCTACCTTTGAGATTGGTAGTCCTAACAGAACATGGAATACACCACTACAACGTGATAAGAATCTTATTGCATTCTGAAAATTTGATGAATCATCAGGTAATGCTTTAGATTATTCGGGCAATGGAATTAATGGAACTCTTAATGGACCAGAAAGACAAACTATTATTGGAACTAACAAAGCCATGTATTATGATGCCTCCGGTACCGACTATATCTCAACTCCTTCTTTTGCAATACCTAATACAGGGATAATTACAGTAGAAGCGTGGATGAAGAGTAAGTTGAATGCAACAATATATCAGGGAATAATAAGTGACGCGGGACAAGGAGCTGGCAATGGTTTTATTTGGTCTTGAAGAGATATAAATACAAACACATTGTTTTATCAATATTTTAATAGTACTTTTGTTCAAGGTGTAGGGATATCTGATTTTTTTCTGAACCTAGATAATCAATGGATTCATATTGTTATAGTTTGCGATTATACTAATAAAACATTGAGAGCTTACAGAAATGGGACTCAATTTGGAACTACAGCTACTCTTACGGGCACCCCAGCATTTCCTTCAGTTAACAGGGTAAAATATTTGGGTGGTTATACTGGAGGTGGAGACAGACTTATCGACGGTTCCCTTGACGAAGTAAGAATATATAATAGGGGATTGAGTGCCGAAGAAGTAGCTCAGCATTATACTTCTACTAAAGGGGAATTTGGCCTATAAACCTAACATTATGAACCTAAAGATTACCTATAGAACAAAAAACAAAACTGAGCATGCCATAACCCCAATTCTAAAGGGTGGTGTTTTAGAATCTATTGACAATTTCTTAAAATATGGTATAATTAAACACAACGAAATAAAAGTTTCTGATATTACAAACCTTTGTATAGTTTACGATGTAAATGAGCGTCCTAGCCAAACTAGTCAGCGAATTACGTCCATAATATTGAAGGTTATCAAAAACATAAAAAAATTTTAAATTTTTTAAAATTATTATTCAAATAGGAATTATCAATATAATAGCCCTATAACTCTTTTTGTCCAAAAGGGGATTTTTTCGCGTCCAAATGTTAAAACCCTAGTTTCTACTAGGAGAGTGTCTACTTGTCACTTTTTATTACTAATCAACTTTAATAAAATTAAACATTTTCTATGGATTCACGTCAAACAAAAACTTTACAAAAGAAAAATTTTGGAAAGCATAATTTAGTCATTCCTCCTAATTCCTTATTGGAATTTCAAAGACAAAGTTATGATAATTTTATTAAAAAAGGTATGAAAGACTCATTTAATGATGTCTTTCCAATTTCTGATTACAGTGACAAAGAATTAAGCTTAGAATTTGTTAATTACTATTTAGAAGAACCAAAAGTAACAGCTGATAAGGCTCGTGAAAAAGATTTGAATTACAATGCTGCTTTGCGCGTTACTTTGCGTTTAGTCAATAAAAGAACTGGTGAGAAAAAGGATCAAGAAGTTTACTTTGGTGATATTCCTATTCTTACTGATACTGGTACCTTCATTGTTAATGGTAATGAACGTGCTATCGTATCCCAGTTAATCAAATCTCCAGGTGTTATCTTTACTGTAAGTAAGAATAATGTAGGTGATAATTGTGTTAAAGCTGCTGTTACCCCTCATCGTGGTGCTTGATTAGAGTTCAATACCGAGAATGATGGATACATTTCAGCCAAAATTGACCGTAAAAAGAAAGTTATGGCCACCATCATCTTAAAAGCTTTTGGAGTTGAGAGTAATACTGAGATCAAAAAGCTTTTTGATGATGTTGATAATGGTAAAATTAGCTTTATCGATAAGACATTAGCCAAAGACTATACTGCTGATCAGAATGAAGCTTTATTAGAAATATACAGAAAAATGAAACCAGGTGAACCAGTTGCAATTGATAATGCTACTGCTTATTTCCTTAACTTATTCAAAAAGTTTGAAAGATATGACTTGGACAAAGTTGGTAGATTTAAAATGAATCAAAAATTAAATCAAGATTTAGATATTGAACAAAAAGAAAATCGTATTTTACGTAAAGAAGATATGATTGCTGTTTTACGTGAATTAATTAAAATGAATAATGATTCAAATGCTCAAAGTGATAATATCGATCACTTAGGTAATCGTCGTATTCGTTCTACTGGTGAATTACTTCAAAACAAGTTCTACATTGCCTTAACTCGTATTCGTCGTATTATTCAAGATCGTATGACTACACTTGATCCAAATACTTTGACTCCAGCTCAATTAATTAATCCTAGAATTATTACAACCGCCATCAATCAAGAATTCTTAAATACTTCGCCCCTATCACAATACATGGAACAGACTAATGTATTAGCTGAATTAGAGCACAAACGTCGTTTGACTGGTACTGGCCCTGGAGGTATCAAATTAAAAGCTAAAAGTGGTGTTGAAATTCGTGATATCAACTCTTCCCATTATGGTAGAATTTGTCCTATCAATACTCCTGAAGGTTCTAATGTTGGTTTAGTTAATGAATTAAGTTGTTATGCTAGAGTTAATGAATTAGGATTCGTTGAGACTCCATACTTCAAAGTCAAGAATGGTAAGATTACTGATGAAATGGTTTGATTAAATGCTTTAGACGAAGAAAAATACAAAATTACTCATGCTTGTGTAAACTATGATGCTAATGGTAAAATTACTGACGAATTAGTTGACGTTCGTTTTCAAGCTAATACTTTTAAATTATCTCCAAAAGAATTAGAATTTATTGATGTCTCTTCTTATCAGATTTTATCTCCAGCCTCAGCCTTAATTCCTTTTGTCGAACGTGATGAAACTCATCGTTCTTTAATGGGATCTATCATGCAACGCCAAGCTGTTCCTTGTATTCGCCGTGACGCTCCTTTAGTTGTTACTGGCTTAGAAGATCAAGTCGTTCATGATTCAGGCCAATTAATCTTAGCTAAGAACGAAGGTACTGTTGTTGAAGTTGACAATCGTCATATCATTATTGAAGACAAAGAAGGTAAGAAGCAAGAATATGACTTGTATTCCTTTACTCGTACCAATCAAAATACGTATTTAAAACAATCTCCAATTGTAGTTAAAGGTCAGAAAGTCAAAAAGAATCAACCATTATGTGATAATACTTCTTCGGTCAATGGTCAATTGGCTTTAGGTTCTAACCTTACTGTCGCTTACATGCCTTGATATGGTTATACTTTTGAAGATGCTATAATTATCTCTGAAAAACTATTGCAAAAAGATATCTTCACTTCTATCTACATTGAAGAATTTGAAAGTGAACAACGTGAAACTAAATTAGGGCCTGAACAAACTACTAATGACATCCCTAATGTTTCCGAAAAATTATTAAAAGATTTAGATGAAGAAGGTATCATTCGTATTGGTGCTGAAGTCAAGAGTGGTGATATTCTTGTTGGTAAAGTATCGCCTAAAGGTGAAATTGAATTAACTCCTGAAGAGAGATTAATGCAGGCTATCTTTGGTGAAGAAGCTAAAGACGTTAAGAATTCATCCTTAACATTACCTCATGGCCGTGAAGGTAGAATTATTCGTAATCGTATTTTATCTCGAAAGACTGGTGATCAACTTGGTGTTGGTGTTATCAAAAAAGTTTTTGTTGAAGTTGCTGAATTACGAAAAATTACTGTTGGTGATAAATTAGCTGGCCGTCATGGTAACAAAGGTATTATTAGTTACATTGCCCCAAAAGAAGATATGCCTTTCTTAGAAGATGGTACACCAGTTGATATCATTATCAATGCTTTATCACTTCCTAATCGTATGAACTTAGGTCAGATCTTCGAAGCTTCCTTAGGTTTAGCTGCTGAGAAATTAAATTATCAAGCCGTCGTTCCACCATTTGATAATGCAACTGACAAAGAAATTACTCAAGAATTTATCAAAGCTGGTATGCCCCCTGAAGGAAAATTTGATTTATTTGATGGCCGTACTGGTGAGAAGTTCACTCAAAAAGTCGTTGTTGGTAAATTGTATGTTATGAAATTGAATCACATGGTAAAAGATAAGATCCATGCTCGTTCTGTTGGCCCTTATGCTTTAGTTACTCAACAACCTTTGAAAGGTAGAGCTCACTTTGGTGGTCAAAGATTTGGAGAAATGGAAGTCTGAGCTTTAGAAGCTTATGGTGCTGCCAAAGCCTTACAAGAGATGTTAACCATCAAGTCTGATGATATCATATCTCGTCGTGAAGCCTATAGCTCAATCATCAAAGGTGAGGATATCAAGAATCCTACCGTTCCTGCTGCCTTCAATGTTATCGTTAATGAATTAAAATCATTGTGTTTAAACATTGAAACCAAAACAATTAAGAGAGAAGAAAATATCAAAATCTAACTTTTAATCAACCCCATTTAAAAAAACTATTATGCCTGAATTTCAACCAGATTATAGTAATAATTCTTGCGATATTGATTACGTTCAAATCAAGCTCGCTTCTCCTGAGAACATCTTTGAATGATCTCGTGGTGAAGTTTTAGAACCGGAAACTATCAACTATCGTACTCAAAAGCCTGAGAAGGGTGGTCTTTTCTGCGAATCCATCTTTGGACCAGTCAAAGACTATAAATGTTCTTGTGGTAAATACCGTGGTATTCGCTACAAAGATATCATTTGTGATCGTTGTGGTGTTACCATAACTCGATCTGATGTTAGACGTACTTGAATGGGGCATATTGGTTTATGTATTCCGGTTTGTCATATTTGATATTTGAAAACTCCTCCATATGTATTAGAATTGTTATTAGACATGCCAAGTTCTGGTCTTGAGCAAGTTGTCTATTACAATGCTTTTGTTATTACTTCCATCAATCAAGAGAAGCGCGAAGAATTACAAGGTCAAATTGAATTAGCTTACAAAGCTAAATTAAAAAATGCAACTAATGAAGAAAAATCCGAAGTAGTTCAAAGCTACAAACAATCAATCTTAGAAATGAAATTACTTCGTGAAAGACAAATTCTTAATGAAAGAGAATATTACTATTTAATTAAGAAATACAATGATGTTTTTGAAGCTGATACTGGATCCGAGCCAATTTTGAAATTCCTTCAAAATATTGATCTTAAAAAAGAACAACAATCAATTGAAGAAAAAAATAAAAAAGCTAACACCAGTCAATTACCTCGTAATTTAAAGAGATTAAAAGTCATTAAGGCTTTCATCAAGTCAGAAGTCAAACCTGAATGAATTTTTGTAAGTAATTTACCAGTATTACCACCTGATTTACGTCCAATGGTACCATTAGATGGTGGCCGCTATGCTTCGTCTGACTTAAATGATCTCTATCGAAGAATTATCACTCGTAATAATCGTTTGAAAAAATTGATTGATACTGGTGCACCTTTAGTTATCGTCAAAAATGAAAAAAGAATGCTGCAAGAAGCTGTTGATTCATTGTTCGATAGCAATCTTCGTAAGACTAAAGCTATTCAAAAATCCCAAAAACGTCCTTACCGTTCATTAGCTGATGTTTTGAAAGGTAAACAAGGTCGTTTCCGTCAAAATCTTTTAGGAAAACGTGTCGACTATTCTGGTCGTTCCGTCATCGTTGTTGGTCCAAATCTAAAAATGACTGAATGCGGTTTACCAAAGAATATTGCTTTGGAATTATTCCGTCCATTCATTATTCATCAACTCTTAGCTCGTGAGATTGCTTACAGTACTGCTACTGCCAATCGTTTGATTGATGACAAAACTGATGAAGTTTGGGGAATTCTTGATGAAGTTATTCAAGGGAAGTATGTATTATTAAATCGTGCCCCAACCTTACATCGTTTAAGTATTCAAGCTTTCAAACCAATCTTAACCGAAGGTTTAGCTATCAAGATTCATCCTTTAGTTTGTACACCATTCAATGCTGACTTCGATGGTGACCAAATGTCTGTTCATTTACCATTATCTAAAGAAGCCCAAAAAGAATGTGCTGATCGTATGGCTGCTACTAAAAATCTTTTAGTTTCTACTAATGGTGAAATCTCAATGAGACCTACCAAAGATGTTATCCTTGGTTGTTATTGATTGACTGCTAATTTCGATGGTAAGCTTGGAGAGAATAAAAGATTTTCTTCTCCAACTGAAGCCATGTTAGCTTTTGAGAATAAAAAGATTGATCTTCAGGCCAATGTCTATGTTAAGAATCTCAAAGGGGGAATATCTGACACCACTACTGTTGGTAGAATTATCTTTAATGATATTTTACCATTAGATTTTCCATATCAAAATTTATCAATCGATGATTCTCAAATGAAAAAGATTGTTAATAAATTAATTTACGATTATGGCTTTGATGCTTCAATCTCAGTCTTAGATAGTATCAAAGATACTGGCTTTAAATATTCTGGTTTATCAGGTATTTCCTGAGGTTTGAGTGACTTAATTGAGCCAATTGAAAAAGCTAATATTGTAAAGAAAGGTTTAGCCAAAAACAAAATTATCTATGAACAATTTGAAGAAGGTTTGTTAAGTGATCTTGAGAAGAAGAGCAAACTTTTAATTCTTTGAGAAGAAGTTAAAAAAGAAATTAATCAAGCTGTTCAATCCCATATTCCTAAAGAATCTCCCGTTAGCATTTGTATTACATCCAAAGCTCGTGGTTCTTGAGACTTAGCTAACCAAATGTTAGGTATCAAAGGTTTAATCTACAATGCTTCTGGTGAAATTATCGAAGCTCCAATTTTGTCTTCATACAAATCTGGTTATTCGCCACTTGACTACTTCAATGTTACTCCGGGTGCTCGTAAAGGTTTAGTTGACACTGCTTTACGTACTTCCAGTGCTGGTTACTTAACTCGTCGTTTAGTCGATGTCTCCCAAGATGTTGTAGTTCTCAATGAAGATTGTGGTGATGATAAAGGTATTGAAATTCTAAGATTCAATGGTGAAGAATTATCTCAACCATTCAACAAACGTATTGCTGGTCGTGTTCTTGCTAAAGAGATTGTTTTGACTAGTGGTACTAAGATTAAAAAGAATACTTTACTTAGCCGCGTTTTAGCTGAACAAATTGAACAAGATCAAAGTATAACTTCTGTTAATGCTTTCTCACCTTTAACTTGTTTAAATTCATCAGGTATTTGTCAAAAATGTTATGGCGCTGACTTAGCTAATTGAAACTTAATTAACAAAGGTGAAGCTGTTGGTATTATCGCCGCCCAATCTATTGGTGAGCCTGGTACTCAGCTTACCTTAAAGAGTTTCCATAGTGGTGGAGTTGCTGGTACAACCGACATTACTACAACTGGCTTACCATACATTGAATTATTAATTGAATGTCGTAATCCTAAGAATGAAGCTTTAATTTCTGAAGTTTCTGGTATTGTTCATGATATTGTAAATAATCCCAACGAAGAGACTCAATTAAAGATTTTAATTAATGACAAAATCAAAAATCCTCAGTATAGGAAATACAATCGTAAAGTTAAGACTCAACAAGTTTTAGAGTCTGGCGAAATATTTGTTTATCTTATTCCAGTTGATAAGAATATTATCGTCTCAAAAGGTGACGAAGTTAAAGTTGGTCAAATTTTAACTTCCGGTACTGCTAACTTAAAGAAATTATTCAAATTAGCTGGCATCAAAGTTGCCCAAGACTATATCAAAAAAGAATGTGGTAAAGTCTATCAATTAGCTGGTACTGAAATTCATGATAAACATTTCGAAATTATCATTAAGAAGATGTTTTCTCAACTTTTAGTTACTGCTTCAGGTGATTCCGAATTCATTACCGGTGAGATTACTACCATTCGTCGTTTTGTTGAATCCAACTACAAGTTGATTCAAGCTAATAAAGCTCCTGCCAAAGCTGTCTCAATTCTTCGAGGTATTACTCGTGTTGCTTTAAATTCTGATAGTTTTCTATCAGCTGCTTCCTTCCAAGAGACTTCTCAAATTCTTGTTAAATCTTCTATTGAAGGTAAGATTGATCGCTTAGAAAGTTTGAAAGCTAATATCATCATCAGTCGGTTAATTCCTGCTGGTACTGGTTTTCGTCAGTCCCAAAATGATTAATATCTTTTTAAAATTAAGCCATGAAAGACAAAAAAGATTTTAAAACTTCAATTCCAATATATTTTGATTATGCCGCTTCGACTCCAATTGATCCTCTGGTTATAAAATCTATGTTACCAGTTCTTGAAAAAGATTTTGCTAATACCATGTCTATTCATAGCTTAGGTCAAGCTTCCAAAGATATTTTAGAAAAAACTCGTGATTTTTTTGCCAAAATACTAAAAGTTAATTCCGGAGAATTAATTTTTACTGGTTCAGCTACTGAATCTAATAATTTAATTATCAAGGGTATTGCTTATGGCAATAAAAACCATGGTAGCCATATAATTGTTTCTAGTATTGAACATCATTGTGTTTTAAACAGCGCTAAATGATTAGAAAAGAAGGGTTATCGCGTAAGCTACTTATCAGTCGACAAGAATGGTATTGTTGATCTTGAAGAATTAAAATCTTTAATTCAAGATGATACTGTTTTAATTTCCGTTATGCATGTTAATAACGAAACTGGAGTTATCGAACCCGTTGAAAAGATTGGTAAGATTGTAACTGAAGTTAGAGCTGATAGAACCAATCGTCACATTGATTGTCCAATATATTTTCATACTGATGCTTCTCAAAGTTTTGGAAAAATTGATGTCAATATTCCAAAAATCAATTGTGATTTGTTAACTCTAAGTTCCCATAAGATCTATGGCCCTAAAGGCGCTAGTATTGCTTTTGTCAAGAAGGGAACCAAAATCTCTCCTTTGCTCCATGGTGGTGGTCAAGAATTTGGTTTTAGGTCTAGTACTGTTAATACTCCAGCTATTGTTGGTTTTGCTAAAGCCGCCGAGATTGCTTTGAAAAGACAAAAACAAGATTATCAAAAAGCTATGAAGTTAAAAACCAAAATTGTTAAAACTTTAACTTCAAAATTAACTCATTGCTATTTAAACGGAACACTTGATACTCAAGTTCCTAATATATTAAGCATGCGTTTTGACTACATTGAAGGGGAGTCTTTAGTCTATCTATTGGATACAAATAACATCTGTGCTTCATCAGCTTCAGCTTGTGCCAGCTTATCATTAGCGCCATCTCATGTTTTAATTGCTATGGGATTACGTCCTGAACAAGCTCATGGTACTATTCGTTTATCCATTGGTCGTTTTACCTCTAATGAAGAAGTTAATTACCTATTAAAAGTTTTGCCAGATATTGTTTCAAAACTTCGTAATATATCACCTTTTAAATCTTAAATCTATGCAATATTCAAAAAAAGTCTTACAAATATTTCAAAATCCTGAAAACTACGGTAAATTAAAAAATGCTGATGGGATTGGTAAAGCTGGAAATGTTGTTTGTGGTGATGTTATGGCTATATATATCAAAGTTGAAAAAAACAAATTAAAAAAAGATGTCATTAGTGATATTAAATTTGAAACTTTTGGTTGTGTTGCGGCTATTGCTACGTCTTCAATTGTTACTACCTTAGCTAAAGGGAAGACCTTAGAAGCTGCTTTAAAGATAGGTAGAGAGGATGTTATTAAAGACTTAAATGGCTTACCACCTACCAAAGTTCATTGCTCTCTTTTATCAACTGATGCTCTATTTATGGCTATTTTTGACTTCTATCAAAAGCATGATCCCAAGAAGATTACCAAGACTTTAATGGCTCGTCATGAAAAGATTGAACAAGAACAATCTGAAATTAAAAAAAGATACAAAACTTGGGTCAATGAAGAAGAAAAAATGTTAAAATAAAATTAATAAAAATATTAAAAATACAATATGTTTGGATATATCATTATCATTGGTTTGCTTTTAATTATTGCTTCAATTTTCAACAAATTGATTCGTGCTAAGAATCAAGTTGAAGAAGCTTCGGCTGACATCAATGTTCAGTTGAAAAGACGTTTTGATTTAATTCCTAACTTAGTTGAGACTGTTAAGGGATATATGAATCACGAAAAAGAAGTTTTAGAGAAGATAACACAGCTTCGTTCTCAAGCTTTATCAACCAAAGATTTTAAAGAAAGTGATAAGATTAATTCCGAAATTTCTAAAAATATCAGTAATATAGTAGTCGCTTTTGAAAACTATCCAGATTTAAAAGCTAATACTAACTTCTTATCATTACAAACTGAATTAGTTGATACTGAAAACAAGATTCAATCTGCTCGTCGTTTTTACAACAACGTAGCCAAAGATTACAATATTTTAATTGAATCTATTCCAACAAATTTCTTTGCTAAGATTTTTAATCATGTAAAGAAGCCTTTATTAGAGATTTCTGTTCAGGAATCTCAAAATGTTGCTGTAAAATTCTAACTTATGAATCTTTACACTAATGTTTCTAAAAACATCACCAAAACTTATCTACTACTTTTTGTTTTTGTAGTTCTTTTTGGTGTTTTTGGATATTTTATCTCATTGTATTTCAAAAACAATGCTTTTGTTTTTATCGCTTTAGCTTATGCTATTATCTCTTCTTTTATTGGTTATTGATTTTCTGATAGAATTATCTTATCAATGTCTAATGCTAAATTAATAGAACATAACGATAATGTTGAATTGTATCATATTGTTGAGAATCTTTGTATTACTAGTGGCTTACCAACTCCTAAGATATATTTAATTAAAGATCAATCTCCCAATGCTTTTGCTACTGGTCGTAATCCTAAAAATGCGATAGTTTGTGTGACTTCCAGCCTATTAAAAATATTAAACAAATCTGAATTAGAAGCCGTTATCGCTCATGAGCTATCTCATATTAAGAATTATGACATTCTAATTGCTAGTTTAGTTGTTGTTTTGGCTTCAGCTATCACTTTGTTATCTAATATCGTTTTGCGTATGGGGAATTGAAACAAGAATTCCAGAGATGACAAAGAAGGCTACGCTTCTATGCTTATGTTAATTGCTTTTATTAGTATTGCTATTCTATCACCAATTGTTGCAACTTTAATTCAGTTAGCAATATCTCGTAAAAGGGAATTCATGGCTGATTCAAGTTCAGCTTTAATTACTCGCTATCCTGAAGGCTTAATTTCAGCTTTAGAAAAGATATCTAGCAATCCAATCCCAATGAAAAAAATAAATGACTATACTCGTAATTTATACATTTCTGATCCTGCTAAAGAAAAAGTAACTTGGTTCAATAAGCTTTGACTAACTCATCCGCCAATTAGTGAAAGAATCAATGCTTTAAAACAAATTGAAATTAAATAATATAAAAACATCGTAATTACTTACGATGTTTTTTGATTGTAAAATTAATTCATTCAGGAAACAGACTCATGGATCGAACATCCCGCTGCTTCCTGAATGTTGGGTCACTGCTAATGCCGATCAAAACCTTCGGCTAGAAGTGTTACTCCCCGCTTTCGTCTGAATGCTTGAGATTTTCGGAGTAAACTCTAAACCCCGGATCTCCGGTATGCTTTAAAAATCGCATTAAGATTACCTCCTTTTTCTAAGATTACCTTTAATTTACTATATATTTCTTTTAAAATCAACCCCCTGTAACATTAATAACTTTTTTACGTCTTCATAAGTGGCAGGGAGACTTGCTATTTTTATACTTAAAAAATAAAAATAAATATGGAAGAAGATAATGATGAGAAAAAAGAACGACAAAAGCTCAATTGAAATTCAATCAAATCAGTATTTCAAAACAGCATTCGAATAAACAAAGTTACTTGAAAAGAGCATTGTTCTCTTGTCATTTTCAATTTTATTGCTATTATTCTTACTTCTTCAATTCCATTCATTCAAGCTAGATTGAATGGTAGTTTAATTGATCTTTTAATTAATTTTACCAAAACTAATATTTTAGCCATTAATTTTGGTTTCATTTTGGCTGGCTATATTCTTATTAATTTTGTTTCTTTGTTTGCTCGTTCAACCGAAGATTATGTAACTTATTTATTCTATAAATTTTTTGAAGAGACCTATAGCTTAATGATCATTAAAAAGAAAGGGGAATTAGATATTGCTACTCATGAGAAGCCAAATTTCAATAATTTTGCAAACAAAATTGACGAAATTGGCGTTTGACATATTCAGAATTTCTCTGATCGTCAGTTCTATATTCTTCAAAATTTAATTAGAATTATTATCGCTTCTGTTATTGTATTTAAAATCAGATGATGATTACTTATTGTAATCTTTGTGGGTAATATTCCAAATATTCTAAAAGAAGTTAAATATGGTCAAAGAATTTGAAGCATCTGAGATGCTGATTCAGAACTTCGACGTAAATTTACCGAATATCGCAATTACTTTACTAGTATTACTAATTTATCTGAAATTAAATTACACGGTTCTGTTAATTTCTTTTATTCTCGAATTAAAGATTTATTAACCCAATTCCAACGTAAATTAAAAATTGAAGAAAAAAGAAAGTATTTTTCTAGTTTGTTATCTGATAGTTTCTCACAAATTACAATTTCTTTTGTAACTATCTATTTTATTTTCGAAGTTATTCATGGCCATATTTCTATTGGTAATTTAACGTTTTTGTTAATTTCTATCAGTAATTTCCATGTTTCTTTTGGTGAATTATTCATGTTTGTCGGCAGACAATATCAAGACAATTTGTTTATCAATGATTTCTTTAAATTATTAGATACTAAGTCTGAGTTAGATTTTAAACAAGATAGCAAAACTGAAATTTCCAAGAATCCAAAAATTGAATACCAAAATGTTTGATTTAAATATCCTGGAACTGATAACTATATCTTAAAAAATTTTAGTCTAACAATTAATTCTGGCGAGAAGATTGCTATTATCGGTGTTAACGGTGCCGGTAAAACTACATTAATCAAATTACTTTGTCGTTTCTATGATCCTACCAAAGGCAAAATTCTAATTGATGGTATTAATCTCAAAGATTTAAACATTGATACTTGATTAGATAATTTAAGTATCTTATCTCAAGAATTTATCAAATATTCTTTATTAACCAAAGAAGCTATCGGCGTATCTGATATTCAAAAGAATTTTGATATCGATACTATTATTGATGCCGCTAAGAGCAGTGAAGCTGATCAATTCATTAATACTTGAGAATCAAAATATGACCAAATGCTAGGTAAGGTCTATAAAGACGGTAAAGAATTGTCCATTGGTCAATGACAAAAAATGGCTTTAGCCCGTATATTCTATCGAAATCGTCCTATAATGGTATTAGATGAACCAACGGCTTCTATTGATGCTGAAGCCGAACAGCACATCTTTAAGCGCCTTACAGAGCTTTCTAAGACTACTACAGCTATCTTAATATCCCATAGATTCTCTACCGTTAGACATGCTGATAAGATTTGCGTCATTGAAGACGGTATCTTATCTGAATATGGTACCCATAACGAATTAATGCATCTTCAGGGTACATATGCTCGATTATTCAACCTTCAAGCTGAAGGATATAAATAGTCAAATTTAAAAAATTAAAACTTGCAATTAAATTATTTTAAAAAATAATTACATTTTAAACTCCTCAAAAATGAAAAATATTAAAAAATACTATGTTGCTTTCATCAAAAATTACAAAAAATTGTTTTCACTTTTTATCATTTTTGTGATTCTTGTTTGAACTTTAACTGCTATAAATCCAATATTCTATAAACTCTTTACTAATAACATCCTAGCAAAGAATTGAGTTGCATTAATTCAATTACTTTTTGTCTTTGCGGTGTTTAACATCTTAACTAATCTTTTTGATGTTCTTACTTGAAGAACCCAGGGATTGTTAATCATTAAATTAAAAAGAGATTTACAATTAAAAGTTTTTAATAAACTTCAAGAACTAGATATGTCATACCATATCTCTCGAAGTACTGGATCAACTATCAGTATTATTAAACGTGGTGATTCGGCTGCTGAATTAGCTTTTGTTTTATTCCATACTTTTCTTGGTGGTCCACTCTTAAGCTTTGCAATTGCTTTTGTAATTCTTTTACAAGTTAGTCATACTATCGCTTTAATTGTTTTTATCTTCTCGATTATCTATGTTATTGTTACTAAGCTTCTACTAGAACACAATTTCAAATGCCGTCGTATATTCCATGAAGACGAAGACAAAGTCAATGGTAAAGTTGCTGATAACTTAATGAATTTAGTAACTGTCAAACACTTTGCTAAAGAAGAATGAGAATCAGATAGACTATCAAATCTTTTTAAGCCTTGATATGCTAGCTTTACTAATTATGACAAAAGCTTTAGATGATTAGGTTTTATTACAGATATTATTCAAACTTTAAATATCATTACTGTACTTTTCGTTTGTTTTGTTTTGTTCCGAAAAGGCAGTATTACTCCTGGCGACTTTATCTTAGTCTTTTCATTAATTTCTCAATTGAATCGAGAATTAAGTCGCTTCATATACAACTACCGAGAATTCAATAAATCTTTAGTTGATATTGAAAAGTATGTTGGCATTCTAAATGAACAGCCTTTAATCAAAGATCCTGAATACGGGCACGATACTTCAAACATTACTACTCAGATTGATATCAAGAATGTTACTTTCAATTATCCAAGTAATACTAATAAAATCTTTGAAAACTTGAATTTATCAATAAAGCCTAATGAAAAAGTTGCTTTAGTTGGAAAGTCTGGAGCTGGTAAGACTTCGTTAGTGACTTTGCTATTACGCTTCTATGATGTTATTGATGGCGGTATCTTCATTGATGGTATTAATATCAAAAATTTTACAAAACATGATTTACGATCTTTGTTTGGTACTGTACCTCAAGACCCCATCATGTTCAACGATACTATTAGATACAATCTTTGCTATGGTAAGCCTGAAGCTACCAACAAAGAAGTTATTGAAGCTTGTAAGACTGCTAATATCTATGATTTTATTGAATCACTACCTGAGAAATTCAATACTCAAGTTGGTGAACGCGGTATAAAACTCTCTGGTGGTCAAAAACAACGTCTAGCTATAGCTCGAGTTGTATTGTCCAATCCTAAAGTCATCATCTTTGACGAAGCTACTTCTCAATTAGATTCTGAATCGGAAAGAGAAATACAAGATGCTTTCTGAAAGATTAATAAAGACAAAACTACAATCATCATTGCTCATCGTCTTTCAACTATCATTAAAGCTGATCGAATTATCGTCTTTGAGAATGGTAAGATTGTTGAATCAGGTACCCATGAAGAATTATTAAAAAATATCAATGGTACGTATAATAAACTTTGAAAAATTCAATCTAGCAATATCGCTGATTTAATTAGCTAAAATCCAGGTATACTTTTTTAGGTATACCTGGAAGCATTTGACATTTAATTTCTTTTTTCGTATACTTAATGTATATAATTAAAAACTAAAATATGAAACAACTTTTTTTAACTTCTAGCGCTGAAATAGTTTTAGCTGATATTGTAAAACATTTACCTTTAAAACCTAATAAGTACAATTTTGCTTTTATAAATACCGCTGTTGAGACCAGAGAAGGTATACACACTAGCTTAATCAATGATAGAAATAAATTAATTGAATTAGGTTTTAATATTGATGAATTTTCAATTACAGGTATGAATTTTTCTGAATTAGAAGAAAAAATGAAAAGCAAGAATGGTATTTTTCTTTGTGGTGGCAATCCACTTCATCTATTAGATCAAATGATTAAAACTGGATTTGACAAAATTTTACTAAATAGCCTTGAAAAGGGAATTATATGTATTGGTTCTAGTGCTGGATCTATGATTTTTGGCAATAATCTCTATCTTGCTAATGAGCTTGATACAAAGTCAACAGCTCCTGATTTAAAATCAAATGGTTTCAATATATTGGATCTTACTATTTTTCCTCATTGAGGTAATGATGATATGAAAGATATGTACTATAATGGTTTTGATATTTTATATAATAAAAAGAATTCTAAATTAGTTTTTTTACGAGATAATCAATATGTATATTTTAATGGTAATGATTATATAATAAATCAAGTAAATTAAATTCTATTCGTATATTTTATTATGAATAATCCAAAAGATTTTAAAAAAGTAAAATTTCTTCATTTAGTAGATCATAATGGTACAATTTCTGGATTAATATGTCGTTTGTCTGTTTTTCCAGAACACTATGTCATCACTAGTTTTCCTAGGATAAGCCAAAACAAAATAAAGATCATAGAAAAATTATCAAAAAACACAAATATTAAATGTATTTTGCATGCTACTGGCAGTAAAAAGTATTTCTATAGCCTCAAAGATAGTTTAGCAAAACAATTCAATCATTTATATATCTTTTTGCATGTAGCGCCTAAACATTTTTTAATCAAGGGTCGTTTAAATGAATTACAATCAATAAAAAACCTTGTTAAAACCAATAACGTCAAAATTCTAATTCCATCAAAAGAATTAATAAAAGAATATTCTTGTTATGGATTAAAGACTATTCCGATTCAATTAGGCGCGGCTTTTGATAAAAAAAGCATTAAAAACTCTAGTGTAAATAAAAAATATATTCTATCAGTTTGTACTGCCAAAGAGCCAATTTATCATTATATCAAGGGTATTGATCAATTCTCTAAGCTTATACATGATTTAAATTTAAACAAATATGCTATTATTCTAGGGAATAGAAATAAATCATTTGAAGGAATAAAGACAAAAAAAGTTTCTCAAGATAATTTTTTAAAATACTTAAGTCAATCTAAAGTATATATACAACTCTCTCGTACAGAATCATATAATCTTTCTGCCGTTTCGGCCAAACGTTTAAAAATTCCAATAATTGTAAGTAATATTGAAGGGCATAAAGATAATATTAAATATGGTTTTAGAGTAAATACTCTAAACGAAGCAAAAAAAGCATTAAAATATATCTTGTCTAATCCTAAATCTCCAAAATTAAAAACTATACTTGAAAATAATTATAAAGATAGTATAAAAAGGGAAACTTTAAATAATTTTAGAAATTCATTTAATAAATTTAAAAAATAATAAATTTTCATATTATACATTAATAGTTTTTTATCATACTTTACGCTAACATTTGACATTTAATTTCTTTTTTCGTATACTTAATACATACTTTAAAACATAATTATGAAAAAGAAAACAATCACCTTATTTGAAGGCAAAACTATTCGTCGTCATTGAGATGAGGACAAAGAGCTATGATATTTTTCTGTTGTAGATATTATTAAAATTTTAACTAACTCCAACAGGCCTAGAAAATACTGAGATGACTTAAAAAGAAAACTTGAATTAGAGGGCGACCAACTGTCCGATAAAATCGGACAGTTGAAAATGATAGCTGAAGATGGCAAAATGAGAGAGACCGATGTCGCTGACACCGAAACTATGTTTCGTATTATCCAATCAATTCCATCTCCAAAAGCTGAGCCTTTTAAATTATGGCTTGCCAAAGTTGGTTATGAACGCCTAGAAGAGAATGAAGATCCTGAATTATCAATAAATAGAGCTTTAAAAACATATCTTCAAAAAGGCTATACTAGAAATTGAATTAATCAAAGATTAAAAAGTATTGAAGTTAGAAAAGATTTAACTGATGAATGAGAAAAGCGAGGAGTAAAAGAGGGATTAGAATTTGCAATTTTAACTAATGAAATTACTGAAGCTTGAACTGGATTAACAACTAAAGAATACAAAAAATTAAAAGATCTCAAAAAAGAGAATCTTCGTGATAATATGACCAATTTAGAATTAGTTTTAAATATGTTAGCTGAGACAGCTACTACCGAAATTTCCAAGAAAAAAGAACCTAAGAATTTTAATGAAAACAAACTCGTTGCTAGGCAAGGTGGTAGTATTGCTGGTAATGCTCGTAAAGATATTGAATCCAAAACTGGCAAAAAGATTATAATAGGCAAAAATGCTAAAAAACTTTTAAAAAACTAATACATGAATAATATTAATTTAGTTAAGCAATTTGCCGAAAAGTTTTTTGTAAAAAATCAAGATTCTGCTCATGATTTTGATCATATTTTAAGAGTCTACAATATTGCTTTAAAATTAGTCAAAAATCAAAAAGTTGATCTAGAAGTTATCAAAATTGCTGTATTATTACATGATATTGGTATGGGAAAAGAAATTAAAAATTCATCTTGCGATCATGCTATCGAAAGTGCTAAGTTGGCTAAGCCATTTTTAATTAAATTGGGGTTAAAAACAAATAAAATACAGCATATTTTAGATTGTATTTCCTCTCATCGATATCGAAATGAGCAACAGTCTCAAACTTTAGAGTCAAAGATTGTTCATGATGCTGATAAGATTGATGGTATCGGAGCTGTGGGTATTGCTAGAGACTTCATTTGAATTGGCAAATACAATGCTCATATATATAAAAAGATAAATCTTAAAAAATATATTAAAGAGAATTTGAATAATAAAATTAATGGTAAAATTGTAGATAAATCAAAACATAGCCCTCAAATCGAATGAGAGATTAAAACCAAGTATATTATCAAACGTCTTTATACTTCTCAAGCTAAACTATTAGCTCGCAAAAGATTAAAATACTATAAAGAATATTATTCAAAATTAGAAAGGGAAGTTAAAGGTTTAGAATAACCATTAATTATATTGTTCTATTTTAAATACATGAGATTCTTCGGGTTTTGTATCTTCTGATATAATTAATAATTCTGAATTACCGAAATGAAACATAGATAATATTTCTTTTCAATCTATATTATAATACGAAGCGTATATCATTTTTCCAATATCACTAGAGGTAATCAATAGTATTGATCCATCTTTATGATTTTCTTTAATAAAATTAATGATTGTTTGGCTTCTTTTTAAAAGGTCAGGGAAAGTTTCTGCTCCCTCAGGGCATAAAAAATAATTTATAGACTCAGCTCTTATAATATTTGGAGCACAAAATTTTTCAATATCTTTTATTAATTTGCCCGTCATAACACCGTAATTTCTTTCAATTAAATCTTCCATGGGTATTATATTCTTCGCCTTTATAGCATCAACTATAATACTAGCAGTTTGTAAAGTTCTTTTTAAAGGTGAACTATAAATTGCATCAAATTTTATACCAGCATCTTTAATCTTATTAGCAATATCTTGAGCCTGCTTTATTCCAAGTTCAGTCAGAGAACGGTCTCTATGACCGTTTAAAATACCTTGTGCATTATCTTCATCTTGGCCATGTCTAGCTAAATATATTTTTAACATATTGTAATTTAAAACTTAAGTGCGGAGAAGGAGGGATTCGAACCCTCGATACCTTTCGGTATACACACTTTCCAAGCGTGCGCTTTAAGCCGCTCAGCCACCTCTCCAATGAATCCATTTTATCATATTGTTTAAAGATTTACAAGATATTAAAAATTTGATATACTAAAGCTATATATAAAAAAGTAATACTATATTAATAACATGAACAATCAATTAAAAACCAAACCATTTCTAACGGCAGACCCAGAATATGTCAAAAAAGTGACTGGAGTTATTAAAGCAAAAGCACCAATTGAAATTCTAAAGTTAGAATATTTAAATATCGTTCTTGAAAACCTTGGCATTAAAGATAATCCTTATGATATGGTTTCATTAGAAAATTTAAATCCCGATAATTTAAAAGAATTAATTACTAAATCTTTTGAAATCATTAATTCTTCAGAATTAAATTCAAAACAATTAAATAGCTTATACATACTTTGAGATTATTTATCAGAAGAAACTGAATTAGAAAAAGCTGATCTAATATTTGTTTTTGGGGGGCCTAATGACGTTAAAGCCATAGGATCAGCTAGATTATACAAAGAAGGTTATGCATCCAAAATTATGTATACTGGCAATCAGGCTTCGTATTCAAAGGGTTCTAACTTACCTGAAGCCGAATACCTAAGAAATATTACCATCAAAGAGGGCGTTCCAGAATCAGACATCATAATCGAGAATCAATCAATTAATTCAACTGAAAATGCAGTTTTTGGAATTAAAAAATTAAAAGATATGAATTTTAATTTTACTAAAATCATATTAGTCACTCTACCATATCATATGCGTCGTGCCTCGCTAACTCTTATGTCAGCTATAGATGATACAAATGTAAAAGTTATTAAAAGTATTGTTCCTTCCGCTAAATATACCCGAGAAAATTACTTTAAAGATTTAAATGGTTGGACCTATATATTTTATGAATTTATAAAATTATATGGTGGAAGATTAATGAAACATTTTTAAAATTAAATATGTCTAAAAAAATTTTAATTACAGGTGGTAAAGGAAGATTAGCAACTATTCTTAAAGAAAAACTTAAAGGATATGCTTTAACATTAATTGATTTTCCTGAATGTGATTTAACCAATTATGAGGAAACTTTTAACAAAATATCTAATTATGATGCCATAATTCATTTGGCTTGAGATTCAAAAGGTGAAAATTGAAAAAACAATGAAATAAATACCGATAATATATTGATGGCTCATAATATATATAAATTAGCGATTAATAAAAACATTCCCAAGGTAATTATGATGAGCTCCATTCATGCTAATAACTATTTTAATGTGTCAAATCAAAAATTAATTACTATTAATGATGAAGATATTCCTGACAGTCCCTATGGAACTAGCAAAATTTTTATTGAAAAATTGGGACTATATTATTCAAAAAAATATAACATCAATATAATTTGTCCTAGAATTGGAGGAGTTAATTTATTAGACAATCCCCAACAATATCCGGATGAAAAATATTATGATCGTATTTGACTAAGCCAAAATGATTTTTGCAATTTAATAAAAAAATGTATAGAGATAGAAGATTCAAACAACAAATTCTGTAAATTTTATGCTATTTCTAATAACAAAAATAAATTACATAATACAAATAACCCTATAGGATGATTGCCAATATAATAAACATTAAATTAAAACTATGAAAATATTATTAACTTCAGGTGGTATTACTAATGAGTCTATTAAGACTGCTTTATTTGATTTAGTGGGTAAAAATCCAGAAGATACTTCTTTGACTTTTATCCCTACTGCTTCTAATATGGAACAAGGTGATAAATCATGATTAATTAACGATCTAATAAATTTCAAAAAATTAAATTTAAATTAACAATATGAAATTCTATCTATCGTCATATAAAGTAGGTAGTCCTGAGAATCAGGAAAAATTTAAAAAATTAGCCGAGAACAAAAAGAATGTTGCTTACATTCCTAATGCTATGGATTGGGCTACTGATTTAGAAAGAAGAAAAGCCAGTGAAAACAAAGATTTTGAAGATTTAAAACAACTTGGTTTTACAATCTATCGTTTAGATTTACAAGAATATTTCGGAAAGCCCAAAGAATTGAAAAAAGAATTAGAAAAACACGAAATTATCTGAGTAAGAGGTGGTAATACTTTTGTTTTAAGACAAGCCATGAAGTTAAGTGGTTTTGATAAAGTTTTAAAAGAATTGATTGATTCTAAATTTGATATGATTTATGGTGGTTATAGTGCAGGAGTTTGTATTCTAGGTCCGAGTCTTAAAGGATTAGAACTCGACGATGATCTAACTCAAAAGCCTTATGGTGAAGATAAAGATACTATTTGAGAAGGATTATCGGTCCTTGACTATGTTATAGTTCCTCATTATCAATCGAATCATCCCGAATCCGAAATGATTGAAAAAGTTGTAGAATATTACAAAGAAAACAACATTCCTTTCAAAACTTTACATGATGGTGAAGTTATAATAATTGAATAAAATTTAAAATTATAAAAATATATTATGAAAAACAAAAAGTATTATCTTGATTTGATAAAAACCAAAGCTGAATTACTCTGTTATGGTATAAGAGAAAATCAATACTCCGATGAGTTTTATTCAATTCAGAATCCTTCAAATATCACAAAAGGTGGTTATGTAGGTCTTCATTTTATTCTAGACGATACTTTGCAAATTCTAGCTTCTACAACATATAAATTTGATAAAAAATCAAAATTTGAAATTATCAAAGAAAACAATGTTTTTTATTTAAAATCAAAAAAACAAAAAATTAAAATATCTCCAATTGTTATGCCTCAATGGTATAACAAACAAACTTCTACTGGCAAATCAATGCCTCAAATATTCGCTCATGAAGGTGTTCGTCATTTACATCAACAATACTCTGGCTGTGCTTATCAAGCTATTGGATTAGGATGTAAATTCTGTGGAGCTAGAAAGAATTTTATTCAAAATACACCCAGCGAAATTGCCGAAACAATTCTAACTGCTTTTAATGAAAATCCTAATTATCAAGTTTGTTTAGGTGGTGGTACCAAACTAACACCCGGTAAAGGATCAGAGTATTTTTTAGAATGTATAAAATTAATCCGAGAGAAAAATAAAGTGATTCCTATATGAATAGAAATGGCTCCTCCAGAAACTAATGAACCAATAAAGGAATTGATTGATGCTGGAGCTACGGCTTTCGGTTTTAATTTAGAAATTTGAAATGATAAATTAAGAAAAATAATGTGTCCAGGAAAATCACAAGTATCTAAGAAAAGATATTTTGAATTATGAAAATACGTTACCGATACAGTAGGTAAAGACAAAGTGAATACTGCTTTAGTTATAGGGTTAGAACCCAAGAAAGATATTATTAAAGCAATCCACGAGATATCTAAACAAGGAGTTAGGATTACATTATTACCATTTAAGCCTTGGGATACTTCTGAATATAGTCATAAAAGATCTGAAACACCTAAAGACTTATATCAATTATCCATGTTACTTGCTAAAGATATGGTAAAATACGATATATCTGGCGAAAGAAATTATGGTTGTGCCAATTGTTCATCTTGTACTATTGAAGAGGATATTAAAAAATATTTATTAAATTATTAATAAAAAAAATTAATTTAACGATATGAATAACAATACAACAATAATAATGTTAAGCCCAAAAAGTAATTTTTCGCAAGAACAAATTACTAGTATAGAATCACAAGCAGAGACTGTATGAATAGAAACTAATGACTATACTGATAATCCAGTATTTCAAAATTCAAAAGAAAAAATAATTGCTGTTTGACCTGAAACTACTGATTGAAAATTTCCAAATGAATTTATAGAAAAAATTACTAATTTAAAAGCAATTTGCTTAGCTACTACTTCTTTTGCTTGAGTAGATGGTAATTTCTTAAATTCAAAAAATATTTTTCTTTCAAATGTTCCTAAATATGCTACTGAATCAGTAGCTGAATACGCTATTTCTTTAATGTTCAATGTTGCCAGAAAGCTACCTTTGCTCATGAAAAATAATTGAAAGATTGATTACGACAATCATCAAGGCTGAGAAATAAAAGGTAAGACTATGGGGATTATTGGTTTAGGATCTATTGGTTCTAGAATTGCCGAATTAGGCAAACAAATGGGAATGAATGTTATCTATTGATCCAAGAACAGTCGTAATTCTAATTATGAATATCAAGAATTAGATGATGTATTAAAGAATTCTGATTTCATATTTCCAACATTAGCTAGGAACGAAGAAACAATGAACTTATTACCAAACAATAAATTGGATTTAATTTCTAAAGATGCTTTTATCATAAGTATTTTAACTAAAGCTGGGGAAGGTATGATAGATTTAAAATACATACAAAATAGAATTAAAGAGAATACTTTAGCTGGATTATCTTTTGAATCAGACGAACAAACTATTAATGATTTTGAAGGAAATATTTGAGTTACACCTCCAGTTGCTTGATTCACTAAAGAGGCTTTTAAAGAGAATATGCGAATCTGAGTTGAAAACATAATATCAACTGCTAACAACAATCCAATAAATAAAGTGAATTAAAAACATGATAAAAATAATATTTGAAGCTCACAGTACAAGTTTGGATAATCAAACCCATCTTTCTTCTGGATGATTTTATCAAAATTAGGAATAAAACAATCAGAAGAACTAGGTGAACGCTACAAAGATATAGAATTAGATGCTATTTTTTGTTCTGATTCGCAAAGATCACAAAAAACCAGCCAAATTGCTTTTGGAAATAGAAATATTCCAATAATTATTGATCCAAGATTACGTGAATGCAATTATGGCGATTACACTCAAAAAGATAGCGATATTGTTACCAAAATGAAACCAAATTGTATTTTAACTCCATTCCCAAATGGCGAAAGCTATACCCAAACAACCGAAAGAGTAAGAGATTTTTTAAAGGATCTAACGAAAAATTACGATAATAAAACTATCATGATTGTTGGCCATAGAGCTACACAATATGCATTAGAAAATTTAATTAATAATATACCTCTAGAAGTCATTGTTCCAGCTCCTTGGAAATGACAACCCGGTTGAATATATAATTTAAATAATATGCTTATACTAAAAAATCAACCACAATTAAAAGATTTTCAAGAATATGTTCACAATATGGATATCGAAAGAGGTTTTTATAAAGAAAATATCTTACAAAAATGCTTAATGTTAGGAGAAGAAGTGGGGGAACTCTTTAAAGCTGTCAGAAAAGAAGATGGTATAGGTATGGATCCTAATTCTGAACATTTTAGTATAAAAAATGAATTAGCCGATGTTTTAATTTTTCTATGTGCTATTGCCAATCGAGCTAATGTAGATTTGGAACAAGCATTCAGAGATAAAGAGGAAATAAATAAAAAACGTCAATGAATTAAAAAATAGCCCAAAACCCTTGACTTTTGAACACTTATTTAGTATACTACTAATGCTCTTAAGTCACATAATACGGTTTAAATACATACTGTTTTATCGCGACGTTCTTAGTGCATTAAGCAATATTTTAGCACTATTGACAGGAGTGTTTTTAATTTAGTTAATTCCAGGTTTTTTCCATAACGGAGAGGTGTCTGAGTGGTTTAAGGAGACAGTCTTGAAAACTGTTATATTCGAAAGGGTATCGCGAGTTCGAATCTCGCCCTCTCCGCTCTGAAAAAAACTCTAAAAAACAAAACATGGTTTCTTTTATAAAGTCAATTTTCAAAAGTTTTCAATATGCCTTTAATGGCATTAAATTCTGTTTTGGTGTCGAAAAAAATCTAACTATCATGCTTGCAATTTCCATCATATCTATTATCGGTGGTTTTTATTTCAAAATTACCAAAACCGAATGATTAATTTCTTTAATTCTAATTACTGGTGTATTTTCTTTAGAATTATTCAATACTGCTATTGAAAGATTTTTAGATTTGTTTTATCCTGAGAAAAATGAAAAAGTAAAAAATATTAAAGATCTTATGGCAGGTGGTGTTGCTATTGTTTCTCTCGGAGCTTTCATTATTGGCTGTGTAATCTTTTTGCCAAGAATTTTAAGTTTGTTTAAAATTTAAATATGAATTTAAAAGAAATAAAGCCATCAAAAGAAAAACCAATTACGAAATTCAAAAACTTTCAAGAAGAATTAAGTTTTATTAAAAAAGAGAAAAAAGATAATAAAGAAAAACTAACACAACAAGATATCCATGAAATTTCCAGAAATATTATAAAGGACAAGGTTATTGTTAAAAAATTCATTGAAGCATTATTAAGATTTTATGAGTCATATTATAAATCAGATGCCCCTTTTATTGATTTAGAAAAACATAGCAAAATAATTAAACTCTATAAGCAAAAAACATCATATTCCAACACAGAAAAACATCTAGAAGCAATTGGTAATAATGCTTACAAGAATAATCAAATTTTACAATATATCAGATTGTATAAAGAAAAATATAATGCAAATGGTCAAGAGATATTAACTAAAATATTAGAATATAATGGCGAGCCTTTACGCGAAGAAATTGAAGTAGAAATAGGTCCACTTGCTTTAGAATTCAACTTTAAAAGTAACAAAGATCTTGTAACATTTGTTGGCCATTATGGTGTAACGAAACCACTTCATGAAGGATGAATATCATACAATATTTCAACAATATACGGAACTTTAGCCAACGTAATTATATATAATGAAGAATGTATTGATAATCTTGTAAAGATAAACAAAGATAGTTTTCCGAATATTCCGAATTTTAAAGAATATTTACAAAAAAGTACTAAATTACATGAACAACAACATGCTTTAATGACATATTTATGAAAAAGATTCCTTGCTTCAACGTCAAATAAAAATAAAACAGAACCAATAGAAGCCGCAGAATTTTATAGGTTTGTTCAGAACACAAGTGGTGAGATTTTAGCTTTTTATCAAGCCGACTTTTTTACAACAAGAGGAATTCCAACCGTTCTCACAAAAAATTATCACAAATTATACGAAACATTAGCTAAAATTTATTATAAAAAACAAACCCTAAACGATGTCCTTGATCCAGATATAGACATGCAAAATAAAATAGAGGCCAAGAGTAAACAAGAAATAAAAAAATACGCCGATATTGCAATTCGCGCCATTATATCCTTGGAACAAGCAGGATACAATAAAAAAGAAATTATATATTATCTAATGGATGAACCTCTTACAAAATGAAATTTACTAGCCAAAAGATTAATTGATAATAAAGATCTCTCACAAACAAAATAATAAAAAACATTATGGAATTTGACGCCAAAGAAGAAATAAAATCAAAATTAAATATCGTTGATGTCTTATCAAGCTATATCCAGGTTCACAAAGCTGGAACCAATTACAAAGCTTGTTGTCCTTTCCATAATGAAAAAACTCCTTCATTTTTCATCTCTCCTCAAAGACAAATGTGAAAATGTTTTGGCTGCGAAAAATCAGGCGACATTTTTACCTTTGTAATGAATATTGAAAGTGTTGATTTCATTACTGCTTTAAAGATTCTTGCTGACAAAGCAGGAGTTAAGCTACCAAGATTTGATACCCAAATTAATTCTCAAAACAAAACAATGTATAATGCTTTAGAAGATGCTATCAGTTTGTATCAAAAGAATTTAAAAGAAAACAAATCAGCCATGGATTATCTTCTAAAACGAGGTTTGACCGAAGATATAATCTCTGAATTCAAATTAGGATATAGTTTAGATGCTTGAAGCGATTGTATTACTCATCTATTAGATAAAGGTTATCAATTAAAAGATCTTAGTCAGACAGGATTATTCATTCAAAAGAATGAAGGTAATAGTAGCTTTACTAATAACAACTTCTATGATCGTTTTCGTTCTCGTATTATGTTCCCAATCTACAATAATTCTAATGAGCCCGTAGCTTTTACAGCTAGAATCTTTGAAGGTTCAATGCCTTTAAAGACAATTAAAAATATTGATGAAACAGGGAAGTATGTGAATTCTCCCCAGACCAAAGTCTATGAGAAAGGTAAGATTCTTTATGGCTTGAATATTACTAAACGATATATATCTCAACAGAATGAAGCAATCGTTGTTGAAGGTACTATGGACTTCCTCTCAGCGTATTTAAAAGGCAATAAGAATATTGTTGCTAGCTTAGGTACGGCTTTAACTTTAGATCAACTAACACTATTAAAACGCTTATGTAGCAATCTAATTCTCGCTTATGATAATGACGAAGCTGGCAAAATGGCTACCGAACGCAATATCAAATTGGCTTTATCATTAGATTTTCAATTAAAAATTCTTGATTTAGAAGATTCCAAAGATATCTCTGACTTTATTAATGATCATCCCGATGGTTTAGATGACAAAATCAAAAACAGTTTACCTGCTATGGATTTCTACATCAAACATGGTTTGTCATTATTCAATACTAATTTATTAAATGGCAAAAATGATTTTTTGAAATATTTTCTTCCAAAATTAAAATGAGAAAAAGATATTATCAAAATCTCTCACTATCTAAATAAATTATCAAATACTTTAGACATTCGTTTAGAAGCTTTGGAAGAAACTTTCAAAAAGACAATATCCGAAGAGATTGAAGATGAGGCTTTCAAACGAGCTAAACAAGATTTAAAACCCCAGAATTTAGATGCTTTAAAGTCCAAGTCCGAAACTCTATCCGAAGTCGTCCTCTCAATCTTCGTTCAAAAGCCAATAGTTCTTAAGAATCTTGTTCTTGAAAATTCTGAATTCTTTAATTTCAACTACCAAGACTTCTTAAATTTAGTAAAACAAAATGGTATTGAAATTATTAATGATCAGACTATTGATTTAGGAATCAAAGAAATGATCGACTATCTATTCTTAATCAGTCCTAAATATGAAAGCTTAATCAATAACGATGATTCAACTATTGTAAAAGAAATTAATAACTATTTAATATTATTAAAACAAGAGCATTTTAAAGCTCGTATGTCAGCTATTCAAAACGAGATTAAAAATGCTGAAGCTAAGAATGATATGACTCTTGTTAATGAATTAATTAATGAATTAAATACTATCTGTACTAATCTTAATAAATTAAATTAATTTAAAATCTATGCCTACCAAAACAAAAAAACCAGTTAAAAAAATAACTAAGAAGGTTGTAAAGAAGATAATCAAAAAGCCAGTAGCAAAGAAAGTTACAAAGAAAGTAGTTAAAAAGATTGCTAAAAAACCAATCAAGAAGGTTACTAAAAAGACTGCAAAAAAATCTCAAAATTCGAAATTAAAAAGTATAATCCTAAACAAAAAACCTCATAAATTAAGTGATGAGGAGATTAAAGAAGCTATTAATATTTTAAAAGCTAAGAATGATGTCCGTGGTTTTGTTACCTTTGGCGAGATTTTAAATTTAATTCCTTATCCAGAATTAAATATTAAAGGCTTAGATAAGATTTTTGATGTTTTATTCGAAGATAATATCACAATTACTAAGAATTTAGATATCTTAGAAGTTGATAAGGAGATGAGTGTTGACGAATTAATTCGTTCAACTTCCTTAGAAGAATGACATAATGCCCCTAATAATATCAAAACTTACTTAAAAGATATCGGTAAAGTATCTTTAATCGTTCCTGAAGAAGAGAAGGATCTTTATGCCAAATTAATGAAGAACGATCCAGCTGCTCAAAAAAGAATGTTAGAAGCTAACCTAAGATTAGTAGTTAATATCGCTAAGAAATTTTCAGCTCAAACCAGAGGTTTAGACTTACTTGATTTAATTCAAGAAGGGAATATTGGTTTACGTCGTGCTGTTGAGAAATTCGATCCTCGTAAAGGTTATCGTTTTTCAACCTATGCTACTTGTTGAATTCGTCAAGGTATCTCTCGTGCTATTGCGGATCACTCTCGTACTATTCGTATTCCAGTTCATATCGTTGAAGTTTTGACTCGCTATCGTAAAGCTAATCGCAATTTAATTCAAATTCTTGATCGTGAACCTTCAGCTGAAGAATTAGCTGCCGAATTAGGATTATCTGTCGAAGAAGTTAGATATCTAAAGAAAATCAATCAAGATACTTTCTCTTTGGATCAACCATTTTCAGATGATGAAGACAACAACAGTTCGTATAAAGACATCATCAAAGACGAAAGTACTATCTCGCCAGAGGATTCCGCTGCTCAAGACTTAATGATGCAACAACTAAATGAAATTCTAAAAGATATCTTGCCTCGAGAACAAAAAGTTCTTCGAATGCGTTTTGGATTAGAAGATGGTATTCCTCATACCTTAGAAGAAGTTGGTGAAGTCTTTGGTGTTACTCGTGAACGTATTCGTCAAATCGAAATGAAAGCATTAAAGAAATTAAAAAACCATCCTTTAATCAATCGTTTGAAAGAATTCTACGAACATAACAATCTTTAAATTTAAAATATGTTAAAATACTTTTCTGAAAACTTTTTAACAAAAGCTATATATTTTCTGGGTATTTGTTTAGCTATTACTCCAGGTATTTTTGATAACCAAACTATCTACCCATATATCATTAGCAAGACTATTGTTTTTCGTATCATAGTTGCTATCATACTATTCTTCTATACTCTTTTGATTTTGAAGAACAAAGAATATTTACCTTCGAAAAACAATCTTTTGAAATGCTTTTTCTTGTTTGTAGTTTCTTGTTTAATTTCTGGACTATTAAGCCAAGATCGTTCCCAAAGCTTTTGATCTACTCCCGAAAGAATGATGGGGACATACAATATGTTCCATTTCTTTGTTATGATTGTAATTCTTTCGAGTGTAATCAAAATCAAAGAAAAATGATTTGAATTATTAAATATCTGAAATTATTTAATTGCTTCTGCTACTGTTGTTTCTTTTATTGTTTTTGCTATCAACCATATGATTAAAGGTACTAGTATCTTTATTGATCGTTTTTATGGCTTTGCTGGTAATCCAATCTTCTTTGCTTCTATTGTCTTAGTTTTCTTCTATATCAATCTATACTTGTTTTTCGAAAGAATTCAACAACAAAAAATTAATAAACTATACATTTGAAATATTCTAATTGCTTTATCATACTTTGGAACTATCATTCTTACTGGTTCTCGTGGTGCTTTACTCGCCTTAGGTGTTTCTGGTATTGTATTATTCATTAGTTTGATTGTTAATCCTTGCGAAGATTTAAATTATTTATTCAAAATCAATGTTCAACGTTTAGTTTTAATTGTTTTTACTTCATTAATTTTAATTTCTGGTACAGTTTTTATGTTAAAAAATACCAAATTAATCTCCAATAACTATATCCTAAAGCGTTTAACTACATTTCAAATCGCTGAAAACTCAGCTTTCAGTCGTATTATTGTGTCAAAAATCGCTTTAACTTGTTTTATTCAAAGACCAATTATTGGTTATGGCTTTGATAATTTTGAGAATTGCTATCAACAAAATTTTGATCCTTTAATAGTTAAAGTTCTACCTAGTGAAAATCGTTTTGATAAAGCCCATAATATGCCTTTTGAGATTCTAGCTACTGTAGGTATTATTGGTTTTGTTTTCTACATGGGAATATATGTTTTAATGTATAAAAACATTAGAGACTTAATGCTTAATGATAAAATTAGTTTCTATTCTGGTTTATCTATCATTCTAGCCATCGTTGCCTACTTCTTACAGAATCTTTTTGTATTTGACGTTTTCGAAGGCTTCCTATCGCTATGTTTGTTAACGGCTTTAACAATCTCTTTATCCAATAACAAAACTTTTAATTTCAAATGGAATTTAAATCAAAAAACTAAAGAAATTATTACTTGAATTGCTTTTGTTTTAATTTCTTTAAATATTTTTTGATTTAATATATATATCTGAGATAACTTATCTTTAGTTGGCAAAGTTGATCGGTTAGTCAAAAAAGAAAAAGTAGATTCAGCTTTACAAATTATTAAAGACTTAAAGCATAAAAAAACTCCTTACGCTTTGGAATTGTATTATGGTTTCTTTGATGTCTTTATCAAGAATCAAAAAACTGTTGGTTTGCAAAATTTAAAAGATTACTATGATTTAGCATATGAGAATCAAAAGATTTATTGAACCAAATATCCTTGAAGAGCTAGAAGTTATCTCGCCCAGATGGTTCACATTGCTTCTAAAGCTATCAATCCTGATATTAATGTATCAGCCCAAGATGTTGCTCATGCTGATGATATTATGAAGCGTATCAAGAAATATCATTTAACTTTACCAGAATCTGACTTCTTCTTTGAAGAAATTCTTTTCAATTCCAAAGATAAGAATGATTGAGCTCGAGGCGAAGCCTTAGCTTTAAAAGATATGGAACTCTATCCTGAAATGCCTAAATTCTATTGAGTCTATGGCATTCATATGGCTAACACCCGAAAACAACCAGATATTGGAATGAAATACATCAAAAAAGCTTTTGATAAGAATATTCAACTAGAATCAATCGCTCAATTAATGACTACTGTTAAGATCTTTAATGACAATAACGATCCTGATTTTGTTATTGAAATGCTTAACAAATATCTACCTTCCAACCAGAATCGATATAACTTGTATGTTGAATTAGGTCTGGCATATATCCAAAAGAAAGATTGAAAGACAGCTACCGAAGCTTTCAATCGCGCTAGTAAGATCTACTTAAGCAATCGAACTTATGAATACAGTTCTAAAGCTGAAAAAGAATTATTGAATTTAGAAAACAAAATTAAAGAATTAAAACTTTTAAATCCTTAATTCATGGAAATCAATTTATACAAAAAATACTATGGTTTGTTATTAGCAATTACTGATATTGTGATTTTTTACTTGAGTTTGTTTTTGATTGTCATATTTCGTTTTCCTAATAACTTAATTCAAAAAGTTATTAACGATCATTTAATTGCTTTTACACCTTTAATCTTTTTAAGTATTTTTTTGTATTTCATAAATAACTTTTATGAATATGGTTTTCAATTAAAGGGAAGTGATTTCACTGCTTTCTTTGGTCGTATTCAATCTTTCATTCTCTTTATCGGCATTATCTACTTCTATATCATGCCTATAGGATTAACTCCTAAGACCAATTTAATTTTGTTTTGAATTCTCTCCAGTTGTATTATCTTTTTTGCTCATGCTTTTTTCAATAAGAAAAATACCTTAGAAAAGATAAATATTTTGTTGTTATCCGATACCGAATTAAATAACCAAATCAAAGATACTATCAATACTAATGATAAATATGGTATTAAGATTTCTATCTATTCTAATACTACTGATATTAGTCTATTAAAAGATTTTGCTATCCAAAACAAAATCCAAACTATTGTTTTAGACAAAGACGAAGTCTCTCGTCAAAAGCTCTATCCGCTATTATTCAAGAATATCAGTTTTCAAACTTTTGAAGCTTTTTACGAAACAATCTTTCGTAAAATACCTATTGAAACAATCGACCACAATTGATTCTTAGAGACCATCAATCCTACTAAGTATTCTTTAACTATCTTTTTAAAAAGACTATTCGATGTTTCAATTTCTTTTGTCTTTTTGCTTTTTACTCTACCTTTTTGGCCTTTAATTGTTTTGTTGATCAAAATCTCTTCTCCTGGTCCAGTATTTTACATCAGCAAACGCTGTGGTAAGAATAATCAAGAGATTCGTTTACTAAAGTTCCGAACTATGAGACAAGACGCTAGGTCCAGTGGCCCAGCTTGAACTTTACCATCCGATAGTCGTATTACATTAGTTGGCCGCTTCCTTCGTAAGTTCTACATTGATGAATGACCTCAATTTTTAAATATTATCAAAGGGGATTTATCTTTTGTTGGTCCTCGTCCTGAAGAATTAGAATTAGCTAATATCTTCAAACAAAATATTCCTTTCTATGATATTCGTCATTTAGTTTCCCCAGGCTTAACTGGCTGAGCTCAAATCAATCAGACTAATACCCATTCTATCGAAGAAGCCAAAGAAAAATTAAAATATGATCTATACTATTTAAAAAATTATTCAATTTGATTAGATATATATATCATCATCAAAACTTTAAGAATTCCATTCATTTAGTATTGATTTTTTTATAAAAACAATATATACTGATACTATATTAAAATTTAATATATTCATTAAAATGATTGAAACAACTATCATTAAATCACCAATAACTATTCAAGAATTCCAAAAATTACTTTTAAAAGAAAAGGATAATTTTGGAATATTAAAAGCTGCCATTGACATAGAAAAAGAATATATTGCTATAGATTGTACTTTACATTTTGATTGCGCCAAAAGACTGTATGATACTGGCAGTAATTATCACAATGTTTGGGGTATAGAAAAACCATAGAATACAATTCATTAATTAATATACGACCACAAGATAATAATAGATCTATGGATATTCAAGACGAACAAATAAGAGCAAAAATAGATAAAATAATTAATAAATTAATTTTTAATATCATATAATGGAACTCGATTATTGATCAAAATTAAGCAAGCAACAACGACTACTGAATATTAAATCAGAGCTTCTTCGCGCTTCTAACTGACAGCAAAAAAACACCGAAAGATTCCAGGGTTGTTTAACTAGAGCTCTTGATTTGATTGGCACTTCTTTCAATGATACGAAATGACACAATGATTTAATCCAGCTTATTGTATTATATGAAGAAGTGGCTAAATTATATATCAATCAGACTCAAGATATCCAATGTATTCTAAACGCAATTTAATTAATACTTTTTAATAAATTTTAATCTTTATCTATGAATATTTCTATTAATGGTTTCGGGCGTATTGGTCGTTGTTTTTTGCGTCAAGCAATATCTAATCCTAAATTCAAAATTCTAGCAATCAATGATTTAGTTGATATTGATAATTTAATTTATCTTTTAAAGCATGATACTGTTTATGGTTGATTTAATTTTCCAATTCAAAAGACAATTGAACAAAAGCAATTTGCTCGATGCTCGAGTATTGGTTCTTTAATTATCAATAACCAAACCATATATATCTTCAATGAAAAAGATCCTAAGAATCTTCCTTGAGATGAATTACTTATTGATACTGTAATTGAATCTACTGGTGTATTTGAAAACTATTTAGATTCTAAGAACCACATTGCTGCCGGAGCTAAAAAAGTTTTAATTACCGCTCCTGGTAAGGGGGAAGAAGGTATTGATGGCAAAACTATTTTAATTGGAATTAATGATTCTGAAATTAATAACTTCCAAGTTGTTTCCAACGGTTCTTGTACTACTAATGCCATTTCTCCAGTAATTCAAATTTTAAATACAAATATTGGAATTGAAAAAGCAATTTTAAATACTATTCATGCTTACACTAATACCCAAACTATAGTTGATACTGCTGCTAAAGGGGATTATCTTCGTGGTAGAGCCGGAGCTCAAAATATAATTCCATCAACCACCGGTGCAGCTAAGACTCTAACCAAAGTAATTAAAGACTTAGATAATAAATTCGATGGTTTAGCTATTCGTGTTCCAGTTGCTTGTGGATCACTTGCTGACATCACTTTTATCAGCAAAAAACCAACTAGTGTTGAAGAAATTAATCAAGTTTTAATTTCGAATTCTCAAAAATCAGAATGAAACAAAATCATTGGAATTTCAACTGAACCTTTAGCATCTTCTGATATTGTTAGAACTTCTTTACCAGCTATTGTTGATATTTCATTTACTAAAGTTGTTGATGGTAATTTAGTTAAAGTTTTGGTTTGATATGATAACGAATGAGCCTATACTGCTACTTTAATAATGCAATTAGAAAAAATATCTTAAGAATTCACCCATGCAAAAATTTAAAAAATCATTTACTCTAGTTGAGCTTATGATAGTAATAGCAATCTTAGCAATATTATCTGCTATTGTAATTTTTGCATTAAACCCAGCCAGACTCTTTGATAACTTTAGAGATTCTAAGAGAGTAACTGATATATCTAGTATTAACAAAGCTATTGTATTCATGGAATCTTGAA